>NZ_JAPDBZ010000112.1:0-13336 GCF_027705505.1 Aeromonas sp. QDB56 | reverse complement strand
CGATTGGATCGGACATACTGAGTACAGTGAAACCAGAATAGAGCAATTAGATCACATCTTTAATCTGATTGGTATCATACCGTGTTGAACCGCATGAGCCTGTGGCAGTACGCCCTGTTGCTGCTGATGCTGGTCACGTTCGCGTTCTATTCCCTGCCCACCTTCTTCGGTGAGCAGCCCTCCCTCGGTCTGCACGGCCAGTCGCGCCTGAGCGACGCGCAGCGCACCCTGCTGGCCGAGAACCACATCGACCCCCTCAAGCAGATCGCCCAGGGCGACCGGATGGCGCTGGTGTTCGCCAGCCAGGGGGAGCAGCAACTGGCCAAGCAGTTGCTGGAGCAGCAGGGGCTGGACAGCGCCGCCCTGACCCTGGAGTTCTACTCCAACGCCCCGGCCTGGATCAGCCGGCTCGGCGCCGACCCCATCAAGCTCGGGCTGGACCTGCGCGGTGGCTCTCAGCTGCTGATCGGGGTGGACGTGGATTTCGTCATCGACAACCAGACCAAGAACCTGGTGGATACCCTGCGCACCCGTTTTCGCGAGGCCAACCTGCGGGGGGCCAGCGTGATGCGCACCGCCCAGGGGAGCGTGGCCGTCACCCTGCCCGACGTGGCGGGGCAGGAGGCCTGGCTCTCCATCATCAAGGAGAGTGCCGGTACCCGCCAGGATCAGTGGACACTGAGCCGTTCCGGCAATGCACTGACCCTGGTGCTGAGCGACGCCGAGCGCACCCTGCTGGTGAACAACGCCGTGACCCAGAACCTGTCGATCCTGAAAAAGCGGATCAACGAGCTCGGCATCGTCGAGGCCTCGGTGGTGCGTCAGGGGCAGGACGGCATCCGCATCGAGTTGCCGGGGGTGCACAACCCCAAGCAGGCGAAAGAGGTGATCGGCGCCACCGCGTCCCTGGCCTTCTATGAAGCCAAGGCCGACAGCCGCTTCTTCATGGCGGATCGCAGCGGCCAGGCGGTGGGGCTGGCCCGCCAGCCGGTGCTGAGCGGCGAGCACATCGTCGATGCCCGCGCCAACATGGGGGAGATGGGGCAGCCCCAGGTCAACATCGTGCTCGACACCCTGGGGGGGAGCAAGATGAACCAGTTCAGCCGCCAGCACGTGGGCAAGCCCATGGCCACCGTCTTCACCGAGTACAAGACCAACACCGAAGGCAAGCTGCGCGCCCGAAGCGAGGTGATCAACGTCGCCACCATCCAGACCGCCCTTGGCAACCAGTTCCGCATCACCGGGATCGGCAGCCTGCCCGAGGCCCAGGAGCTCGCCATGCTGCTGCGGGCCGGGGCCCTCACCGCGCCGCTGAAGATCCTGGAAGAGCGCAGCATAGGCCCGACCCTGGGTCTGCAGAACATCGAGGCGGGCTTCACCGCCCTGGCGTTCGGCATGGCGGGCATGATGCTGTTCATGATGGCCTGGTATCGCAAGTTCGGCTGGGTCGCCATCACGGCGCTGGTCGCCAACCTGCTGATGCAGGTGGGGATGCTGGCGGTATTGCCGGGGGCCGTGCTGACCCTGCCGGGGATCGCCGGTCTGGTGCTCACCGTCGGCATGGCGGTGGATACCCATGTGCTGATTTTTGAGCGGATCAAGGACCGGCTGCGGGAAGGGGGGTCTTTGGCCAACGCCATCGACTTTGGTTATCGCTCGGCGTTTCGCACCATCTTCGATGCCAACATCACCACCCTCATCTGCGCCGTGGTGCTCTATGCCATCGGCTCCGGGCCGCTGCAGGGCTTCTCCATCACCCTGATCCTGGGGCTCATCTCCAGCATGGTGACCGGCATCTGGGGCACCCGCGCCATCATCAACCCCCTGTGGGGCAACAGCCGCGCCAAGCTGCTGAGGGTATGACCATGAACCGACTTCATCACCATGACGCCGCGCCCGTGAGTCTGTATGACCTGCGCACCGACCGCTTCCTGCCGGGAAGTCTGAACCACCTGACGTCGAGGGAAGAACAATGCTGAGAATGATCCTGGCCATGGGGCTGACCCGCTGGCGCTATATCGGGCTGTGGGCCTCCTTGCTGCTGACCCTGGCCTGCGTGGCCGTCCTTGCGACAAAAGGGCTCGCCCTCGGGCTCGATTTCACCGGCGGGATCCTGCTGGAGTTTCGCATCCAGACCCTGAAGGAGGCCCATGAGCTCAACGCCCTGCTGACGGCGCCCCTGGCGGGGGTGGTGGAGCTGCACGGCGCCGGTGTGCCCGGCGAGTGGCTCATCAAGCTGCCCCCCCACGCACTGCCCTGGGCGGCGGAGGATCTGGCGACCATGCTGGGGCAGCAACTCGCCCTGCCGGTGGAGCTCTTGCGCACCACCATCGTCGGGCCCCAGGTGGGCGCGGAGCTGTTCCAGCAGGGGATGCTGGCGGTGCTGGTGGCCTCGCTCGCCATCTCCGCCTACCTGGCGGTGCGCTTCGAGTGGCGCCAGGCCATCGGCATCCTGGTGTCGGTACTGCACGACGGTCTGGTGGCCATCGGGCTGCTCGCGCTCTTTGACATCGAGTTCGACCTCAACGTCATCGCGGGCCTGATGGCGGTGATAGGCTACTCCCTCAACGACAGCATCGTCATTTCGGACCGGTTGCGGGACTTGCTGGGGTCGCGTGCCCGCATGGGGATCCACGAGTGCTCGGACGTGGCCATCAAGGCCACCTTCAGCCGCACCATGATCACCTCGGGCACCACCCTCTTCACCGTGGGGGCCCTGCTCCTGTTCGGCGGCGACGCCCTCTACGGCTTCTCCTTCACCCTGTTCGCCGGCATCCTGGTGGGGACGCTCTCCTCCATCACGGTGGCCTCCACCGTGCAGGAGCTGCTGGGGCTCTCCCCCCAGGCCTACCAGAAAAAAGAGGAGGAGCTGGCCGAGGCGGCGTGACCGCCGAGCGCCCCGTCACGGGGCTCATGGGCGGCCAGTGCGGCCGCCCCGGGCAAAAAAGGAAGGCGAATGCCTTCCTTTTTCCATTCTGCCAGAGGGGGGCGGCGGTCCCGAAGGCCGGGTTGGGGCGGCGGGTGTGACGCGGCCGAGCAGAAGTTGAAAAGTGTAATGAAATGCATGTTTTAGGCGCTATTTTCGGGGCCCGCATCGGCTACCCTGGCAGGGAGTCTATGGATGGAGTAAGCACTCATGAATATCGCTCGTCGGCTTCAACTCATTGCCCTGCTGGTCATGCTGGCCCTGGGGTGTCTCAGCTGGTTCAGCATCAGCAGACTCTCCTCCGCCAATGCGGATCTCAGCTATGTAACAGACAACACCGTTCCCAGCATTTCCACGATCAAGGAGATACAGACAGACTTCTACGCCCTGCATTCATTGATCCAGGCGCACGTGCTCAACACCGACGACGGCAAGATGAGTCAGATAGAGCAGAGCATTGCATCCCTTCACACCAAGATGGACGCCCTGCTGAGCCAGTATGAAAACGGGATGATCTCCAATGAGGAGGACAGGCAGCTCGTCGCCGATGATCGGCGCCTGGTTGCCCAGTACGGCAAGGCCTCTGAAGACGTCCTGCGCCTGTCCCGCGAGAACAAGAATGTAGAGGCCAGAGAGGCGATCGACAAGGAGCTTGCCCCCTTGTATGAGCAGCTTACCAAGGCCATCGACAAGCACGTCCACTTCAACATCCAGCAAGGTGACGCCGTCAAGCTGCGAGGCGAGCAGAATGCCGATAGCAGCATGCAGGCCCTGTTGTTCATCTCGGTGGGCACGGGTGCCCTCACGCTGGTGCTCTTTCTCTGGCTGTTCAGGCAGGTCGCCAATCCCCTCCGTCTGGCCATGGCGACCCTGTCCGAGATCCAGCGCGACCTGAACTTCACCCTGCGGGCCAATGTGAGCCAGCAGGACGAGATCGGCCAGACGCTGACGGCGGTCAACCGCCTGCTGGACACCTTGCAGCAGACCTTCACCGAGTTTTCGGTGGGCAGCCTGCAGATCAAGAGCACGGCAGAGTCCCTCTCCCAGGCGGCCCAGCACATGGCGGAGTCGGCGAGTCAGGCCAATGACGCCACCAGCCTTATCGCCGCCGGGGTGGAGGAGATGAGCGTGAGCATCACGGACATCTCCCAGCGCACCCAGGAGACCAGCCGCATCACCAATGAATCCGGCAAGCTCGCCAGTGACGGCGGGGCCACCATAGAGCGCACTGTGCTCGCCATCAACGACATCGCCGACGCCATTCGTCAGGCCTCCCGCGATGTGACGGCGCTGGGGGAGGGGATCTCCCGCATCGGTGGGGTGGTGAACGTCATCAACGATGTGGCGGGGCAGACCAACCTGCTGGCGCTCAACGCCGCCATCGAGGCGGCGCGGGCCGGTGAGCAGGGACGCGGCTTTGCGGTGGTCGCCGATGAGGTGCGCAAGCTGGCGGAGCGGACGGCCCAGTCGACCCAGGAGATCTCAAGGACGGTGGAGGCTATCCAGCAAGGGTCCGAGGCCACGGTGGCCAGAATGGTCCTGGTGGAGGAGAAGGTGGCGCAAGGGGTGGCCATGGCGACGGAAAGCGGTGCCATCATCACCCAGATCCGCCAGGCCTCCCATCGCGTCATGGATCAGGTCGGCGAGATCACCCTGGCCATCCGCGAGCAGACCTCGGCGGCGGAATCCATCGCCCTCCAGGTCGAGCAGATAGCCCAGGTGGTGCAGCAGACCAGCAGCACGGCGGTGGAGACCTCCGCCGCCGCAGAGGAGCTGAACGTGACCACGGAAAATATCCACCAGCAGATCTCCCGCTATCGCATCCAGTGATGTGTGGATCGGTTGTTCTCTCCCCGCCATGCCCATGGCGGGGATTTTTTTATGTCAGAACCCCGAACCGGGCTGTTGCAGGAAGGCGACCTCTTCCTCCGTGCTCGCCCTGCCCAGGATGGCGTTGCGGTGGGGGAAGCGGCCAAAGCGATCGACGATCACCTGGTGGCGCCGGGCAAAGTCGGCAAAGCCTTCGAAGGTGGCCCGGGCCGGGCCTGTGGCCTGCTCGTCGGCCAGCGCCTCGAACAGGGCGACGCTTCTGGCCTGCTGCTCTCTGGACTCCGCGTGCTCGAGGGGCAGATAGAAGAAGACCCGGGCCAGCGGCGAGAGCCCCTTGTCGACCCCGAGGGTGAGCCCCTTGAGGCACAGCGCCCTGGCCTTGTCGTCCTGGGCGAAGGCGGCGGGGGTGTGGCGGTGAAGGTTTCGCGGCAGCTGGTCCAGCAGCAGGATGAGGGCCAGGCGCCCTGCGGGATCGTCCTCCCAACGGGCGAGCTCGCCCGCTGCGGCACGGGCCGCCAGTTCGCCGAAGCGTGAGGCCAGCAGGGCATCGGTCTCGCTGCTCTTGCCCCACCAGAGGGGGGCCTGACGGGCGGCACGGGGGGCGTCGTCTGCGTCATCGCCAAACCAGAAATCGAGCAGAGGTTGCCAGGGTTGCATGGGAACTCCTTGGGCCGGTGGCCGTGAGGTGAAAACGGAGCAGGGGATCTGCCATGGGGGGCTGCCGCCGTGGCGGCTTCCCGTTACACTGTGCCATCTTTTGCCCCAAAGGGTGATCCCCGGATGGGCCCGTGATCCCCTGACCCCCTCATCACCCTGACCGGGGCAGCCCGGATGTGTCCCACTCAATAGAAGGAATGCCAGATATGGCCGGAGCCAGTTTGTTGACCCTGCTCGATGATATTGCCAGCGTGCTCGATGATGTCGCCCTGATGACCAAGGTGGCGGCGAAGAAGACGGCCGGGGTACTGGGGGACGATCTCGCCCTCAATGCAGAGCAGGTCTCCGGGGTGCGGGCCGAGCGTGAGCTGCCGGTGGTGTGGGCGGTGGCCAAGGGATCGTTTCGCAACAAGCTCATCCTGGTGCCTGCCGCCATCGCCATCAGTGCTCTTATCCCCTGGCTCATCACCCCGCTCCTGATGCTGGGGGGGGCCTACCTCTGTTTCGAGGGGGCGGAGAAGCTGGTCCACAAGTTCCTGCCCCACGAGGAAGAGGCGCATCAGGCGGCGCCGGTGCCCGAGGATCTGGCGGCCTATGAGCGCCAGAAGGTGAAGGGGGCCATTCGCACCGATTTCATCCTCTCGGCGGAGATCATCGTGATCGCCCTCGGTACCGTGCAGGGGTCGAGCCTGGGCCTGCAGATCGCCGTGGTAGCGGGCATCGCCCTGCTGATGACCGTCGGGGTCTATGGCCTGGTGGGGCTCATCGTCAAGCTCGACGACATCGGTCTGCACCTGTTGCAAAAGCCCGATGGCGGCGCCGTGCGCCGGGCGGTGGGGCAGGGGCTGCTGGTGACGGCGCCCCGTCTGATGCACCTGCTTGCCCTGGTGGGCACCATCGCCATGTTCATGGTCGGCGGCGGCATTCTGGTCCATGGCTGGCCCTTCCTCCATCATCTCATCGAAGGGACGGCGGACACGGTGGCCGCCCTGCCCGGGGTCGGCGGGGTACTGGCCGTGGTGACGCCCACCCTGCTGAGCGCCCTGGCCGGCGTGGTGGCGGGGCTGGTGCTGGTGGTGGCCATGACCCTGGTGAGCAAGCTTCAGCCCGCCAAATAGGTCGCTTGTCGGGGGAGGGCCGACAGGGGCCGTCGCACCCGGGGGCGCTCTTCTGCTGGTTGCCTCGAATGGGGGCTAGGCAAGTGCCTGGCCCCCTTCGTACTATCCGGTTTCACCCGCCCGCAGAGGCGGGGTGACCCGATATGGACGCAAACAGACAAGGACAACCATGAAACCACCCGTTTGGCGAGATGATCACATCTATGCCGCCCCCGACGATCCTGCCATCGAGGCCGCCTTCCAGGAGGCTGCCCGCGCCCTTACCCGGCTTGACGCCCTCCTGTCGGACCTGCCGGATCCCGCCCATCCCGTTGCGGATGCCAATGCCCTGCGCCACCTGCTGCGGGCCATCCGCCGCGAGGCCAACGGGGTGAAGAGCCTGGCCTGGAACAGCCAGGTCTATGGTTACAACCGGCTGAGCCAGAACGGGCGCGACGAGGAGGCCCGGGTACTGCTTTCCCGGGGCCAGCAGCTGGAGGCGACCCTGGCCCAGCGCAGCAAGCCGGTGGACCTGTTCTGGGTTCGCGCCCCCGAGTCACTGGTGCGCACCCTGCTGCAAGACCCCGAGCTCTTCGAGCTGGCCTACCAGATCCATCACGACAGAGCGCTGCAGGATCAGTGGCTTTTGCTCGAGAGCGAGCAGCTCATCGAGGGGTTGGCGGTGGACGGCCTGCAGGGGTGGGGGGATCTCTACGACAACCTGGTGGGGCGGCTGCTGCCGGTGGTGGAGGGGGTGCCCATGGGGCTTGCCCAGGCGGACAACCTGCTCGCCCACCCGGACAGGGCGCGGCGCGCCAGTGCCTGGCACGCCATCCAGGGCGCCTGGGAGGCGGAGCAGGAGACGGTGGCCGCCATTCTCAACGCCATCAACGGCTGGCGCAACGAGCTCGGCCGCCAGCGCGGCAAGGAGCGCAGGCTGGATGCCCTCGAGCTCACCTGCCATCAGGAACACATCACGGACGCGACCCTGGAGACCCTGATGGCGGCGGCCGGGGAGCACAGGGAGCTCGGGCGCCGCGCCTTGCGGGCCATGGCCTGTGCCCAGCAGATCACCGACTTCGCCCCCTGGGATCTCTTTGCCCCGGCGCCCCAGGCCGTGCACGGCAAGTTCGGCTTCGAGCAGGCGCTGAATCTGGTGATGGAGGCCTTTGCCGCCTTCGACCCCGAGATGGGGGCGTTTGTCCGCATGATGGCCGACAAGGGGTGGATCGATGCGGCCCCGAGCGAGCACAGGCGAAGCGGCGCCTATTGCACCGAGTATGCCGATCCGCCCGAGCCAAGGGTCTTCCTCACCTTCGAGGGGACCATGGACAACGTCATCACCCTGGCCCATGAGCTCGGCCACGCCTGGCACAGCTGGTTGCTGCGGGATCTTCCCTTCGAGCAGCGGGGCTACCCCAAGACGCTGGCGGAGACCGCCTCCCTCTTTGCCGAGATCCTGGTGCGCGATGCCCTGCTGGCCGCCACCGACAAGGTGGAGCAGCGCCGGGCCATCGCCTGGCTGGACGGGGAGCGGGCCGCGAGCCTGCTGCTCGACATCCCCGCCCGCTTTGCCTTCGAGCGCGCCCTGGTGACGGCGCGAGAGGCGGGTTACGTGGGGGCGAGCCAGATGCGGGAGATGATGAAATCGGCGCAGCAGCAGTGCTATGGTGACGCCCTCAGCCAGTATGACGAGCTGTTCTGGGCCAGCAAGGGTCACTTCTCCATCGCCGAGTCCGGGTTCTACAACTACCCCTATCTGTTTGGCTATCTCTTCAGCCTGGGGCTCTATGCCCAGCATGCGCGGGCCGGGGGCGAGTTTGTGCCCGCCTATCGCGCCCTGCTGCGAGATACCGGTCGCATGAGCGCCGAGGCGCTGGTGGAGAAGCACCTGGGGGTCGACATCCGCGAACCCGGGTTCTGGCAGGAGAGCCTGCGCTATGTGGAAGAGGCGGTGGTGCGCCTCGAGCGGCTGGTGTGATGCCTGCCCGCGATGGTGGTGGCTCTGGCCACCTGGATTTCACGACGGGCCAGGCCCGTCCCTGACGATGAGCGTTCGATGCAACAACGAGTCTATCCACAGCAGTGGCAAAATGATCACATCTACCCCTCCCTCGACAGCTGTGTCCTCGAGGCGGACATGAGCCTGGCCCGCGCCAGCCTGGCCGAGCTGAGCGGTTTTATCGAGGGACTGGCCCAGGTTCCGCGCACCCCAGGCGCCTTGCAGGACTTCCTCAGGGAGGTACGCCTGCGGGCCCGGCGCATTCGCGACATCGGCTGGAACATCGCCGTGCTGGCCGCCTGCAAGGGGAGCCAGGACGCCCGGGATCCCCTCGCCAAGCAGGTTGCCTCCCGGGCCCGTGCCCTCAATGCGGATCTGTTCAAGACGCTTGCCCCCATCGAAGATCTGATGCTGGGGCTGCCTGCGCCCGAGTTTGAGCAACTGATGGCCGACCCCCTGCTCGGGGAGGAGGAGTACCGGCTGCGCCACGAGCGCCGCCTGCAGGATCAGCGGCTGCCGGTGGAGGCGGAGCAGCTGGTCATCGGCCTTGGCACCGACGGCCTGCACGCCTGGGGCAACCTCTACAACGATCTGGTGGGCAAGATAAGGCTGGTGATCGCGGGTCGCGAGATGGGGCTGGCAGAGGCGAGCAACCTGCTCTCCAGCCCGGATCGGGCCCTGCGCAAAGAGGCCTTCGATGCCATCAGTGCGGGCTGGGAAGGGGAGCAGGAGACGGTGGCGGCCATCCTCAACGCCCTCAACGGCTGGCGCCTGGAGCTCTCGCGCCAGCGCGGCAAACACCGGCGCCTCGATGCCCTGGATCTCTCCTGCCACCAGAGCCACATCGAGCGGGCGACCCTGGATACCCTGATGGTGGAGACCTGGCAGGCCCGCCATCTGGGCCAGCGGGCCCTGGGGCTGATGGCCGGTCACCTCGGCCTCGAGGTGCTGGGGCCGGAGGATCTCTTTGCGCCGCCCCCTGCCGCCAGCCGCCGGGAGATCCCCTTCGAGGAGGCGGTCGACATCATCGCCCAGGCCTTCGCGCGCTTTGACCCCGAGATGGGGGACTTTGCCCGCATGATGGCCGAGCGCGGCTGGATTGATGCCGCCCCCACCCCCAACCGGCGCACCGGGGCCTATTGCACCAAGTTTGCCGAGCCGGTGGAGCCGCGGGTCTTCATCACCTATGCGGGCACCATGGACAACGTCATCACGCTGGCCCACGAGCTCGGTCACGCCTGGCACAACTGGCTCATCCGCGACTTGCCCATGAGCCAGCGCAGCTACCCCATGACCCTGGCGGAGACCGCCTCCATCTTCGCCGAGACCCTGGTGCGCAGCGCCCTCTACGAGCAAGCCCGAAGCGCCGAGGAGCGTCTGGCCATCGCCTGGGCGGACGCCGACGGCGCCGCCACCTTCCTGGTCAACATCCCGGCCCGCTTCGACTTCGAGCGGGCCCTGGTGGCCGAGCGCGAGCAGGGCTATGTGTCGTCGGCCCGGCTCAAGGGGCTCACCGACGAGGCCTGGGGACGCTGGTACGAGCAGAGCCTCGACCGCTATCACCCCCTGTTCTGGGCCGCCAAGGCGCACTTCTCCATCGCGGGCTTCGGTTTTTACAACTACCCCTACCTCTTTGGCTATCTGTTCAGCCTCGGGGTCTATCAGCAGCTGATGAGCCGCCAGGCCGCAGGGGAGGAGGGGGTGGCGAAAGCCTACCGCGCCCTGCTGCGAGACACAGGTCGCATGAGCGCCGAAGAGCTGGTCGAACGGCATTTGGGGCAGGACATTCGAAAACCCGCCTTCTGGCAGGGGAGCCTGGCCCTGGTGGAAGCGGCGGTGGCGCGCTTCGCCCAGTGCGGCAGTTAACCTCACCAGACCCGGTTTGCGCCATGTCCCGCCGGGGCATGGCGCTGCCACAGCGGCCCCGGCGCGCGGTTCGGTGGCCCGAAGGGGCGTGATCCAAAGCAAGAAAGTGGGATGTTTTGGTGGCGCAAGGCCCTGTCGCTGGGGTAGTTTCGATAGAACCGACACAGTTTTTGAGGTCTTGTCCATGATCATCTATCTGCATGGCTTTGATGCCACCAGCCCCGGCAATCATGAAAAAGTGCTGCAGTTGCAGTTTATCGATGATGATGTGCGTTTCGTGCACTACAGCACGGTTCACCCTCGCCACGACATGAGCCATCTGCTCAAGGAAGTGAAGAAGCAGCTCGACATGAGCACCGATCCCAACCCCCTCATCTGCGGCGTGGGCCTGGGTGGCTACTGGAGCGAGCGGATCGGGTTTCTGTGCGGCATCAAGCAGGTGGTCTTCAACCCTAACTTGCACCCGGAAGAGAACATGCAGGGCAAGATCGACAGGCCGGAAGAGTACGAGGACATCGGCACCAAGTGTGTAACCGAATTTCGTAATAAAAATTCAGGAAACTGCCTGTGCATCCTTTCCGTTCAGGATGAAATCCGCGATAATCGGGACACTGAACGTGAATTGAAGAACTATTACGACATCGTATGGGATGAGCGCGAGACCCATAAGTTCAAGAACATCTCGCACCATCTGCAGCGGATGAAGGCCTTCAAAGAAGCCTGAGCCATCACGTCAACCGATTTCGTTTTAGGGAGCCAATGGCTCCCTTTCGTTTTGAGGAACCAAGGAAAATCATCATGATGAATATTGTCGTTGTAGGCGGTGGCGCCGGTGGTCTCGAGCTTGCGACCAGCCTGGGCCGCAAGCTGGGCAAGAAGAACAAGGCCAGGATCACCCTGGTGGATCGCAATCGCACCCACCTGTGGAAACCCCTGCTGCACGAAGTGGCCACCGGCTCCATGGATGCGGGCATCGACGCCCTGAGCTACCAGTCCCACGCCAAGAACCACGGCTTCGAATTCCAGCTCGGCAGCCTGACCGACATCAAGCGCGACGAGAAACGCATCGTGCTGGCCCCCATCCACGACGAGAGCGGCGCCCTGGTGGTCAACGAGCGGGAAGTGGCTTACGACATTCTGGTGATGGCCATCGGCTCGGTCTCCAACGACTTCAACACCAAGGGCATCAAGGATCACTGCATCTTCCTGGACAGCCCCTCCCAGGCGCACCGCTTCTACAACAGCATGATGAACCGCTTCCTGCAGTTCGCCACCGAATACCAGCCCGGTGACAAGGTGAAGATCGCCATCGTCGGCGGTGGCGCCACCGGCGTCGAGCTCTCCGCCGAGCTCTACAACGCGGTGGAGCAGCTCTACACCTACGGCTTCAAGAACCTCACCACCGACAGCCTCAAGGTGACCCTGGTGGAAGCGGGCCCCCGCATTCTGCCGGCCCTGCCGGAGCGCATCAGCGGCTCCGCCCATCAGGAGCTGGTGAAACTGGGCGTGGATGTGCGCACCGCCACCATGATCACCGAGGCGACCAGCGATGGTCTGCACACCAAGGATGGGGAGCTGATTGAAGCAGACCTCATGGTGTGGGCCGCGGGCATCAAGGCGCCGGACTTCATGAAGGAGATCGCGGGCCTGGAAACCAACCGCATCAACCAGCTGGTGGTCCACGAGACCCTGCAGACTACCCGGGACGAGAACATCTTCGTCATCGGCGACTGCGCCGCTTGCCCGCAGCCAGACGGCAAGTTCGTGCCGCCCCGCGCCCAGTCCGCCCACCAGATGGCGACCCAGGCGTTCAAGAACATCCTGGCCAAGATGAACGGCGGCGAGATGAAGCCCTACCGTTACCACGATCACGGCTCCCTGGTCTCCTTGAGCCGCTTCTCCACCGTGGGCAGCCTGATGGGCAACCTGATGCGCGGCTCCATGATGGTAGAAGGCTACATCGCGCGCATCGTCTACATCAGCCTGTATCGGATGCACCAGGTCGCCCTGCACGGCTACATCAAGACCGGCCTCATCATGCTGGTGGGCCGCATCAACCGGGTGCTGCGCCCGAGCATGAAGCTGCACTGAGTGCATGGCGGCTGCCGCTGCGAACATCAAAAAGGAGAGGCTTGCCTCTCCTTTTATGGCCGACGCAGGGTGACGCTAGAAACGTCTGCCGTAGTTGAGGGCGAAGAAGTAGAGGGCCGGTGCAGCTGCCGTCGTGTCTGCATCATCAAGGCCCCGCTTTCATCGTGGCCCGGAAGCCCTCTCCCCAGCACCGGTGCCCAAGGTCGCTTTGAGGGGGTAAGTTGCACGACACAGGCCGTATAGATGGCACCTTGATGAACCTGGCGGGCGCTGTGCTTGAAGCCCCTGGCCACGCCGGGCTTATGCTTTGGCCAGCGCCTTGCTACCATGACGGCAACGGTGCTTCGCGCACTCAGCCCAACTCACAGGAGACCTCATGATCCTCTCAACCACCCCCACTCTGGAAGGCAAGACCATTCGCGAGTACCGCGGCATCGTCGTGGGCGAAGCCATCCTCGGCGCCAACATCTTCAAGGATCTGTTCGCCGGCATCCGCGATATCATCGGCGGTCGCTCCGGCGCCTACGAAAAAGAGCTGGCCCGGGCCCGGGAGATCGCCTTCGAGGAGCTCAAGGAGCGTGCCCAGGCGCTGGGGGCCAACGCCGTGGTGGGCATCGACATCGACTACGAGGTGGTGGGCCAGAACGGCAGCATGCTGATGGTCAGCATCAGCGGCACCGCCGTGGTGATCTAGCCCGCCAGTGCCCGGCCCTGCATGGCCAAACGCCCCGTCACAAGCCGACCCCGAGGTCGGCTTTTTGTCGGGTGTGGCGCGCAAAGGTGGGTGCAAGTGATACCAATCAGATTAAAGATGTGATCTAATTGCTCTATTCTGGTTTCACTGTACTCAGTATGTCCGATCCAATC
>NZ_JAPDBZ010000111.1:0-13382 GCF_027705505.1 Aeromonas sp. QDB56 | reverse complement strand
ATGGATTTAGGGACTCAGAATACTTTTTTCTGAAAATCAAGGCGGCCTTCCCC
The DNA here is from genome assembly GCF_027705505.1 of Aeromonas sp. QDB56. NCBI lineage: Bacteria > Pseudomonadati > Pseudomonadota > Gammaproteobacteria > Aeromonadales > Aeromonadaceae > Aeromonas > Aeromonas sp. QDB56. The sequence goes on along the minus strand of NZ_JAPDBZ010000111.1, from coordinate 13,329 downwards.
GGAAAGCCGCGATGAACCAAAAATAAGCCGTGTCAACGGGGAAAAAACGAGCACGATCCAGCTCACATTATCGTTGTCACAGGGAGTGGCAAGGTGACTTTTTACTTTGTGAGAATTAATGCAACTGTATAATTTAAAAGGATTAAAAATACATTTTGACGATAATGACGTGCGCCGTGCAATTTTTACGATATCGACGAAATGAAGAGTTGTTGTTTTCCTGTTAATTCTGCTTTTCTAAGGGCGTTGGACGACACAACTACAAGGGTGCAAAACCTGACCAACAGCGAGGGCCGGTATCCAAGCATGCGATGTCGGTGCTCCATTCCAAAACCATGGAAGACCAATAAGAAAGGAAAAAATATGCTTGCCAAAGTATCCAAAATCGCAACCTCAGTCATGCTGGGAACTCTGCTTGCCGGTGCCACCGGCACAGCCATGGCCGCCGACAACAAGACGGTGCTGACCCTGGTTGCCCAGCAGGAAACCGCATGGGTCAAGAACTTCAACCCCTTCCTGCAAGCGGGTCTGCTCCACACCACCCGTCACTTCATCTATGAGCCGCTGGTGATCTTCAACGATATGCACGGTGGCAAACCCGTCTATCGTCTGGCTACCCACTACGCCTTCAGCGATGATCTGAAATCCGTCACCTTCGACCTGCGCGAAGGGGTCAAGTGGTCCGATGGTGAAGCCTTCACCGCCGACGACATCCTCTTCTCCTTCAACCTGGTCAAGGCCAACAAGGCGCTGGACGAGCGCTCCATCTGGACTCAGATCAAGGGTGTCGAGAAGCTGGGTGACCACAAGGTCAAATTCGACCTGGCCGAGGTCAACACCAACGTGGTGAACGACCTGGTGCTGGTGCCCATCGTACCGGAGCACCAGTGGAAGTCGGTGAAAGACCCGGTGGCCTTCACCAACGACAAGCCGGTCGGGACCGGTCCCTTCACCGAAGTGGACAACTTCTCCGCCCAGCTCTACACCCAGTGCCGCAACCCGCACTACTGGGACAACGCCAGCCTCTCCATCGACTGCCTGCGCATGCCGCAGATGGCCACCAACGACCAGGTACTGGCCGCCGTGATGAAGGGTGACGTGGACTGGTTCGGCTCCTTCGTGCCGGACATCGAGCGTCTCTACGTCGGCAACGATCCCAAGAACAACAAGTACTGGTTCCCCGCCTCCGGCAAAGTGGCGTTCAACGTCAACTTCCAGAGCAAGAACCCGGGCAACCACGAAGCCTTCAATGACATCAACTTCCGCCGCGCCTTCTCCATGGCCATGGACCGCCAGTCCATGGTGGACATTGCGGGCTACGGCTACCCCACCGTCAACGAGTACCCGTCAGGACTTGGCAAGGCATTCGCCTCCTGGGACAACCCGGACGTCGAGAAGAAGTACGGCAAGTGCAACAAGTTCGACCTGGAAGGGGCCAAGGCCCTGCTGAAACAGGCGGGCTACAAGGACTGTGACGGCGACAAGTTCCTCGACACCCCGAGCTGCAAGAAGATCGAGTTCAAGGTGCTGGTACCGAACGGCTGGACCGACTGGGTCAACACCGTCCAGATCGGGGTCGAAGGCCTGCAGGCCCTGGGCCTGAACGCCAAGACCGCCACCCCGGAAGCCACCGTCTGGACCGAGTCCCTGATCACCGGTGACTTCGACGTCGCCCTGCGGGTTACTTTGCCGGTGCCAACCCGCACAAGTACTTCGAGACCGCCTTCCACTCCCGCAACATGGGTGAGCGCGGCAACCGCTTCGCGGCGCCCCGCTACAAGGATCCCGAGCTCGACAAGCTGATCGACGACTTCACCCAGACCGCCGATGCGGCCAAGCAGAAGGAGATCATGTTCGCCATCCAGGAGCGTGTCGGGGCCAACCAGACCATCATCCCGGTGTTCAACAACCCGACCTGGTACGAATACAGCACCAAGCGCTTCAACGGCTGGTTCAGTGCCGACAACCCGGTCGCCAAGCCGCAGGTTCACCCGGACACCCCGGAGCGTCTGCTGCACGTGCTGTCACTCAAGCCAAACAGCTAATCACCCCGGCCCCCTGCGGGGGGCCCTCTTCCCCGCCATGTCTTCCATCCCCCGTCTTTGCCGGGGTTGGGGGAGCTTTGCCCGGCGCGGGGCAGGCTTGCAGTAAAAGGTATCACCATGGGATTTATACTTAGACGCTTCTCCTTCTATCTGGTCGCCTTCCTGGTGGCCGCCACCATCAACTTCCTGCTACCCAGAGCCATGCCGGGGGACCCCGTCTCCGTCATGTTTGCCCGGGCCGGCGCCATGATGGAACCCGCCGCGCTGGAAGCCCTCAAAGCCACCTTCGGTTTCGTGGACGGCCCCATCGGCACCCAGTTTCTCACCTATGTGAAGAGCGTCTTCACCTGGGATCTCGGCACCTCGGTGCGCTACTACCCCCAACCGGTTGCCGACGTCCTCGGCCGCGCCATCGGCTGGACCCTGTTCCTGGTGGGCACCTCCACCATTCTGAGCTTCTCCATCGGCTCCATCGTCGGCATCTTCGCCGCCTGGTACCGGGGCGGACGCATGGACAGCATCCTCTCCCCGCTCACCCTGGTGATGCAGGCCATCCCCCCCGTGGTGGTCTCTCTGCTCGCCCTCTTCCTGTTCGGAGTGAGCCTCGGCTGGCTGCCCATCGGCTACGCCTACAGCCCCGAGATCCCCGCCGATTTTGGCTGGGAGCACATCAAGAGCATCCTGCTGCACGCCATCATGCCGGTGGGCACCCTGGCCGCCGTGCAGGTAGGAGGCTTTCTCATCACCATGCGCAACAACATGATCAACCTCCTGGGCGAGGACTACATCACCATGGCCAAGGCCAAGGGGCTCTCCAACAACCGGGTGATCTTCAACTACGGCGCCCGCAACGCCGTGCTGCCCAGCGTCACCGCCCTCTCCATGGCACTCGGTTTCGTCATCGGGGGATCCCTCATCACCGAGGTGATCTTCAACTACCCCGGCCTGGGACTGACCCTCTATCAGGGCATCCTGGCCCGTGACTACCCCCTCATCCAGGGGCAACTGCTCATCATGACCATCACCATGCTCAGCTTCAATTTCCTGGCGGACGTGCTCTACGTCTTCCTGGATCCCCGTCTGCGTACAGGAGGCAAATAAGATGCGTATGCCGACTATCTTGAAAATCCTGCTGGGCAACAAGAAGGCCGCCTTCGGCCTCGCCATCGTGGTCACCTTCGTGCTGATGGCCCTGTTCGCCCCGCTGCTCGCCAGCAACGAACCCACCAAGCGGGTCGCCCGCCCCCACCAGCCCCCCAGCGTGGAGCTGGTGATGGGTTCCAACCGCATGGGCCACGATCTCTGGGCCCAGTTCACCAACGGCGCCCGCATCTCCCTGATGGTGGGCTTCGGGGCAGGCCTGCTGGTGTGCGCCCTGGCCATTACGGTGGGCATCACCGCCGGCTACTTCGGCGGCGTGGTGGACGAGTGCCTCACCTTCCTGATGAACGTGGTGTTGGTGATCCCGAACCTCCCCCTGTTGCTGGTGCTGGCAAGCTTCATCGGAGAAGCCTCCCCCATGGTGATCGCCCTCATCATAGGGTTGACCTCCTGGGCCTATGGCGCCCGGGTCATCCGCGCCCAGACCCTGGCCCTGCGGGAGAAGGAGTTCGTCATCGCCGCAGAGGTGTTGGGTGAACCGGCCTGGCGCATCATCCTGGTGGAGATACTGCCGAACCTCATCTCCATCATCGGAGTGAGCTTCATCGGGTCCATCATCTACGCCATCGTCACCGAGGCGACCCTGGAGTTCCTGGGCCTTGGCGACCCCACCGTCGTGAGCTGGGGCATCATGCTCTACAACGCCCAGACCTCGAGCGCCATCCTGGTGGGCGCCTGGTGGGAGATCCTGGCCCCCTGCTTCGCCATCGCCACCCTGGGGGCGGGCCTCGCCATGCTCAACTTCGCCATCGACGAAATTGCCAACCCGCAGCTTCGTTCCCACAAGGGCCTGCGTCGCTGGAAGCAGCTTGCCACTCCCATCACTGCTCAGGAGAAGACAGCATGAAGCCGCAACAACCCCTGCTGTCGGTGCGCCAGCTCTGCGTCGACTACATCACCTAGAGCGGCGACGTGCGCGCCGTCAATTCGGTCAGTTTTGACATCATGCCGGGTGAGGTGTTCGGCCTCGCCGGCGAGTCCGGCTGCGGCAAGTCCACCGTCGCCTTCTCGGTGGCCCGGCTGCACAAACCGCCCGCCTACATCAGCGGCGGCGAGATCCTGTTCAAGGGGGAGAACATCCTCGGCTTCGACGACGAGCGACTGCGCAGCTACCGCTGGCGCCAGGCGAGCGTGGTGTTCCAGTCCGCCATGAATGCGCTCAACCCCGTGCTGCGCATGGAGGAGCAGTTCTGCGACGTGCTCTTGGCCCACAACCCCGGCATGACCCGCTATGAAGCGATCAAGCGCGCCCAGGAGCTGCTGGAGATCGTCGACATTCACCCGAGCCGGCTCAAGGACTACCCGCACCAGTTCTCCGGCGGCATGCGCCAGCGGCTGGTGATCGCCATCGCCATGGCCCTCAACCCCGAGCTGCTCATCATGGACGAGCCCACCACGGCGCTCGATGTGGTGGTACAGCGGGAGATTTTGCAGAAGGTCTATGCCCTGAAAGAGAAGTTCAACTTCTCCATCCTCTTCATCACCCATGACCTCTCACTCATGGTCGAGTTCTGCGATCGCATCGGCATCATGTACGCGGGGGAACTGGTGGAGGTGGCGCCGGCCAAGGCGATCCTGACCGCGCCCCTGCACCCCTACACCCGGGGCCTTGGCAACTCCTTCCCCCCCCTGCACGGGCCCAAGACCGTGCTGGAGGGGATCCCTGGCAGCCCACTCAATCTGCTGGAGGTGCCGGTGGGCTGCCGCTTCCAGGCACGCTGCGCCAAGGTGCACGAGCGCTGCCGCCAGGAATACACCCGGCTGGCCGAGATCCGGCCCGGCCAACAGGCTGCCTGTCACCTTCATGAGGCAGCAGAGGAACAACCGGATCTTCCGATCCATCTGGACAAGGCCGCTGGCTGTTAAGGATGTCTGTCATGCAAATCGCCCAAACCGACGCGCCCATCATCGAGGTCCAGCACCTCTACAAGGACTTCGCCGTCAACTCCAATGCCATCAAGAGCGGCAAGATGCGGGCACTGTCCGACATCACCTTCAACCTGCACCGGGGCCGCGCCCTGGCAGTGGTGGGGGAATCCGGCTCCGGCAAGAGCACCATCGCCAAGATCATCGCCAAGATGTACAAGCTCTCCAACGGCCGCATCCTCTACCGTGGCCGCGACCTCGAGGAGTTCAACAAGGGCACCGCCCTGCTGGACTATCGCCAGAGCGTGCAGATGGTGTGGCAGGATCCGTTCGGTTCATTGAATCCGACCCACACCATCTACCACCACATCGCCCGCCCCCTGCTGCTGCACAGCAAGGTGAGCGACAAGCGGGATCTGCCCGACATGGTCTATGGCCTCCTTGAAAAGGTGGGGCTCACCCCCGCCAAAGCCACCGCGGCCAAGTACCCGCACCAGCTCTCCGGCGGCCAGCGCCAGCGGGTCAACATCGCCCGCAACCTGGCGGTGGAGGCGGAAGTGGTGCTGGCGGACGAACCCACCTCCATGCTCGACGTCTCCATTCGCATCGGCATCCTCAACCTGATGGAGCAGATGAAGAACGAGCTCGGCGTCTCCATGCTCTACATCACCCACGACATCGCCACCGCCCGCTACGTGGCGGAAGATCTGGCGGTGATGTACGTGGGTCACATGGTGGAGTGGGGAGAGGTGGACGAGATCCTGCACCACCCCCAGCACCCCTACACCCAGTTGCTCATCTCGGCGGTGCCGGACCCCGAGAAGAGCATCCACGCCGAGCTGGAGGGAGGTCGCAAGGGGGAAATCCCGCTCTGGACCCCGGAATCCCGTGGCTGTCCCTTTGCCGGGCGCTGCCATCAGGCCATGCCCCGCTGCAAGGAGAGCCTGCCGCCGGTGACCCGGCTCGCCGACAACCACTTCGTGCGCTGCTACCTCCACGAACAGGGGTAAGCAGGCCCGCGGCCGGGCGCCGTCGCCCGGCCATGCCTCGCGTCGGGGCCGCAAGGCCCCGCAATGAGCCTCGCCCCCCAGCGGCGAGCCTTCGGAGTAAGACCTTGATGGAACTTTTGATCAACCAGGTGGGTTACGAATGTGACGGGGAGAAGAGCGCCCTGCTGCAGTGCGGCGCCGACCTCGATATTCGCGGCCACGTCAGGTTGCTGCGCCAGCAGGACGACCACCTTTTGCTGGAGACGCCGCTGGTGGCGGCGGGATGCGTCCCCGGCTGGCAGGGGCGCCACTACTGGCGGGCCGATTTCTCCGCCTTCACCGATCCCGGCCACTACCGGCTGGAGGCCGTCGTGACCACGGGAGCGCAGGAGCGCCTGGTGCGCTCCCCCCCCTTTGCCATCGGCCGGGGGCTGCTGGCGCGCCGCTGCCTCTCCAATGTCATCCACTACTTCAAGGGACAACGCGCCAGCGGTACCTTCGACCGGGCCGACCGCAGGGCACGCCTGTTTGGCACCGATCAGCGCCGGGACGTACATGGCGGCTGGTTCGACGCCAGCGGCGACATGAGCAAGTACCTGAGTCACCTCTCCTACGCCAACTACCTCAATCCCCAGCAGACCCCCATGGTGGTCTGGTCCCTGCTCAAGTGCCGGGAACTACTGGCGACACGTCGCGACATCGACGGGATGAACCTGTGCAAACGGCTCAATGACGAGGGGCTGCACGGGGCGGATTTTCTCTGCCGGATGCAGGACGAGCGCGGCTTCTTCTACATGACCCTGTTCGACAAGTGGAGCAAGGATCCCGAGCAGCGGGAGCTGTGCGCCTATGCGACCCAGCAGGGGATCAAGTCCGCCCGCTGGCAGGCGGGTTTTCGCCAGGGGGGCGGCATGGCCATCGCCGCCCGGGAACCGATTGGCGGCGACCTTGACACAAGCCAGTACGCCGAGGCGGCCAGACGCGGCTACCTGCACCTGCGCGAGCACAACCTCGCCTACCTGGATGACGGGGTCGAGAACATCATCGACGACTATTGCGCCCTGCTGGCGGCGGTCGAGCTCACCAGAACGCTGGGCGCCGAGTGGCTCGCCGAGGCGCGGGATCGGGCCGGCCGGCTGTGCGCCCGCCAGCGCGCCCATCCCGATCTCGGCCACCATTGGGCCGCCAACGACGATGGCTCTCGCCCCTACTACCACGCCGCCGAGGCCGGCCTGCCGGTGCTGGCGCTGCTGGAGTATCTCGCCATCGAGCCGGATCCGGCGCGCCAGTGGGCGGCCCGGACCGTCGCCGAGCAGGCCCTGGCCGCCGAGCTGGCTCTCGCGGCCCGGGCAGGCAATCCCTTCGCCCTCGCCCGCCAGTATGTGAAAGGGGTCGATGAGACGCCCCGGGTGAGCTTTTTCATGCCCCACCACAACGAATCCGGTTACTGGTGGCAGGGGGAGAACGCCCGGCTGGCATCGCTCGCCACCATGGCATTTGCTGCCGCACAGCACCTGCCCGGGCAGAGCGCACTGCTGCGCACCTTCGGCCAGCAGCAGCTCGACTGGATCCTGGGGAGAAACCCCTTCAACGCCTGCATGCTGGCGGGTCAGGGCATCAACAACCCGGAATACACCGCCGGCTACCCCAATGCACAGGGGGGGATCTGCAACGGCATCACCGCCGGCTTCGATGACGAAAATGACGTGGCCTTTATTCCAGAGGCGTACAAGGATCGGCTGGATCAGAACTGGCGCTGGGGGGAGCAATGGATCCCGCACGCCGCCTGGTTCGCCCTGGCCATCACCTGGCAGAGCGCACAAGGAGGCCACCATGATTGAGAGCGGTTCACACATCACTGGCACCGGGGAGAGTCCTGGATCCTCCATACCGCCAGCCAGGTTTACCCTGACCATCACCTGGCAAAGCGCGCAGGGAGGCCCCCATGATTGAGTTCTGGGTCGGGGTGGATGGCTGCGGCACCCACACCCGGGCCCGCATTCGCAACAACGCAGGCAAGCTGCTCGGCGAGGGGCGCGCCGCCGGCTCCAATCTGGAGCTGGGCATCGCCCTCGCCCACGGCCATGTGCTGGCTGCCATCGATCAGGCCCGCATCGACGCGGGTCTGCCCAGGGAGAGCGAACAACGGATGGGAGTCGGGCTCGCACTCGCCTCCGCCGAGCTCGCCGATTGCTACCACGCCATGCTGACCATGCCCTTCCCGTTTGCGCGGGTGAAGCTCACCTCCGATGCCTTTGGTGCCTGCCTCGGCGCCTTCGACGGCCAGGAGGGGGCCATCCTGATCGCGGGCACCGGCTCGGCGGGGCTCATCTACCGGGAGGGACGCCTTCGCACCTGCTCGGGTCGCGGATTCCCCGTCTCGGATCTCGGCAGCGGCGCCTGGCTCGGGCTGCGCGCCATCCAGCAATCCCTGCTCTGCCACGACGGCATCCTGCCCCCCAGCACCCTGGCGGTGCGCCTGATGGATCACTTCAAGCGGGATCAGGCCGAGGTGGTGCGCTGGGCTGCGCGCGCCATCACGGCCGACTATGGCCGTTTCGCCCCCTGGGTGTTCGATGCCGCGAGCAACGGGGACGAGCTCGCCACCGCCCTGCTGGATGAGACCTGTGCCCAGCTCGGCATGCTGCTGGAGGGCATGACCCAGCTCGGGGCAGACCGGATCGCCCTGCTGGGCGGCATCGGCACGCGCCTCGCCCCCCGTCTGGGCCACTTCCATCTGGTCGCCCCCAAGCGCGATGCGCTGGAGGGGGCCATCCTGTTTGCCAGGACGGAGGCGCTGCCATGTCTGCATCCCTGAGCCTGGCCGGGCCGACAACACCTGCGGGACAGGTTCCCGTTTCCTTCACCCCATCAGAGGAATTCCCATGTCCGCACCCCTGATCCACACCCGGGTCGATCACCGTGACGGTGACGATGTCTGGTTTCGCTTCACCCTGAGCCAACTGCCAGCAGCCCCCTGGAAACTCCACTTCTGCCTCGCCCGCCAGATCGATCCCCACTCGATCGAAGGAGGCGCTCTGGAGCGCCAGAGCGGCAGTTACAAGGTCATGGTGCCCCACGAGGGGGTGAGCGAGCTGCGCTTCTGCTGTCGCAACACCCCGCTCAAGCATGACTCCGATATGCCCAAGGGTTTCTTCCTGAGCCTGGAGAGCAAGGGACAGCTGCAACCCCTGGTGCTGGAGGGGGAAGACCTTGGCCTGACCAACCCGCCCTCCCCGGGCCCCGACCTGCCACCGGTGGAGGCCGTCAACGGCCTCGTGCCCCAGCCCGCCCACCTGATTTATACAGAAGGCAACTTCCGGCTGGCCGAGCGGGCCCACGTCGACGGCCCCGTTCCCCTCGCCTCCCTGCTCGCCCATTTCAACGAGCTGACAGGCCTGGCCCTGACCCAGGATCACGATGCGGAGATCCACCTCGTCGAGGCGACACTTCCCCCCGAGGGGTATGAGCTCACCATCACCCCTGAGGAGATCGTCATCCGGGCCGCCGGCGAGGCGGGCTGGCGACACGGACTGGTGAGCCTGGCCCAGTGGGCGCTGCAACACGGAGAGAGCCTGCCCTGCCTGACGGTGCGGGATATACCGCGCTTCGGTTTTCGCGGCATCTTCCTCGACTGTGCCCGCCACTTCCACTCCATCGCCACCCTCAAGCGCCTGCTCAAGCAGATGAGCCTCTACAAGTTCAACCGCTTCCACTGGCACCTCACCGATGACGAGGGGTGGCGCCTGGAGATCAAGGCCTTCCCCCAGCTGACCGCCGTGGGAGCCTGGCGCGGCCATGGCCTGGCGGTGGGGCCCCAGCTGAGCGGCGGCCCCGATCCCTACGGCGGCTACTACACCCAGAGCGAGGTGCGCGAGCTGGTCGCCTACGCCGCCGGGCTTGGCATCACCATCATTCCGGAAATAGACATCCCGGGGCACTGTCACGCCGCCATCAAGGCGCTGCCCGAGCTGCTGGTGGAAGAGGCAGACCGCTCCCGCTTCCTCTCGGTGCAATATTTCGACGACAACGTGCTGAACCCGGCCCTGCCCGGTACCTACCGATTCCTGGACGCCGTGATGGACGAGGTGTGCGATCTCTTCCCAGGGAGTCAGGTTCACATGGGGGGGGACGAAGTGCCCACCGGCGTCTGGACCGACAGTCCCGCCTGCCAGCAGCTGATGGCCGAGCAGGGGTATCAGGATTGCCGCGAGCTGCAGGGGCACCTGCTGCGCCACTGCCAGCAATACCTGGCCAGCAAGGGCAAGCAGATGCTGGGGTGGGAGGAGATACTGCACGGTGACAAGGTGAGCCGGGAGGCCACCGTCTTCGCCTGGACCAGCTTCCAGGCCGGCCTGGATGCCGCCACATCCGGTTACCCCGTGGTGATGGCGCCTGCCCAGCACCTCTATCTGGATCTCGCCTGGAGTCAGGACATCCACGAGCCGGGACTCTATTGGGCGGGTACCCTCAACCTGGCGCAGGTGCATGCATGCGATCCTGCCCCGGCCGATTTCCATGCCAACGATAACATCCTGGGGGTGCTGAGCCCCTTGTGGTCGGAACTGATCACCTCTCGCGATCGTCTCGACTACATGTTGTTCCCGCGCATGCTGGCCACGGCAGAGGTGGCCTGGAGCACTCCCGCCCGCAAGGTGTGGGAGCACTTCGTCGCCCGTCTGCCCGGCCAGCTGCACATCCTCGACCAGTTGCAAGTGCGTTACCGGGTGCCACAGAGGTAGTGTTATCTTTTTCTTTTCGGCGACCTTTTGGTCGCCGTTTTTTTACCCACCGACAACAAAAACCCAACCTAGCCCCTACTTTTCATCTGCCTTTGTTGGCAAAATAAGGCCCCCGATGAAACCAGACAGGGGATGCATCTCCCTGCGGTTCCGCCACAATAACAATCAGCAAACAGATCGGAGCTTACCCTTATGGCCCGCAAACACGCCCAGGTCGTGGACAGTGAAGTGGAATTTCCCGCCGACGTGCAACTCGTCTCCACCACGGATCTGCGCGGCGTCATTACCTACGCCAACCCCGCCTTCTGCCGCATCGCCGGTTATCAGGTCGATGAACTGGTCGGCCACAACCACAACCTGGTTCGCCACCCCGACATGCCCAAGGCCGCCTTCGCCGACCTCTGGGATCGCCTCAAGGAGGGCAACCCCTGGCGGGGAGTGGTGAAAAACCGTTGCAAGGATGGCCGCTATTACTGGGTCGACGCCTACGTCACCCCCATCTACGAGCACGGCAAGATAAGCGGCTACCAGTCGGTGCGCTGCAAGCCCGACCCCCAGCTCAAGCAGGCTGCCGCCCAGGCCTATCGGACCCTGCTTTCGGCCGAGCAACGGGGCACCCCGGCCCGCCCCTCGTTGCGCCGTTTCAGGCCGCTGATGCTCGGCCTGCCGCTGCTGGCGCTGCTGGTCTGGGCCGCCCTCACCCAGGGCCCCCTCACCGCGCTGCTGATGCTGCTTCCCCCCCTCGCCATCGCGGGCGCCTACTGGCGCGAGCTCATCGCCCTGCCCCGCTATCTCAGGCAGCTCGGTCAGCAATATGACAGCCTGACCCGGCTGGTCTATTCGGGGGATGCCCCGGGTGCCATCGCCGATTTTCACCTGAAGATGCTGCAAGCCCGGATCCGCACCGTGCTGGGGCGGGTCGACGATGCCACCCATCCGCTTCAGGCCCTGGCAACCGATCTGCAGGACTCCTCACACCGCGCCTTCCTCGACATCAACGAGCAGGATGCCCAGACCCAGCAGATGGCGGCCGCCATGACCCAGATGGCCAGCACCGCCCACGAGATTGCCCGCAACATCCAGGACACCAACGGCCAGGTGACCGAGGCGCGCAGCAGTTGCCAGAGCACGGTGGAACAGCTGGACCAGACCCAGCAGCAGATGACCAGGCTGGCCAGCCAGGCGGAGCAGGCCTTCCACTCCGCGGTGGAGCTCGCCAGCGAGTCGGAGCGCATTGGCAGCGTGATGGGTGAAATCCAGGGCATCGCCGAGCAGACCAACCTGCTGGCCCTCAACGCCGCCATCGAGGCCGCCCGTGCCGGCGAGCAGGGGCGCGGCTTTGCGGTGGTGGCGGACGAGGTGCGCACCCTGTCGACCCGTACCCACAAGGCGACCGAGCAGATCCAGGGCAGCATCAGCCAGATCCAGCACACCCTGGAGCGCTGGCAGGGCATGATGCAGGACAACCTGGCCCAGACCCGAGAATGTGTCGAGATGACCCGCCAGGGATCAGGCAACCTGCACCTGGTGCTGGGGGAAATCGATCAGGTGACCGAATTCTCCACCCAGATCGCCGCCGCCGCGGAGCAGCAGCAGCAGCAGCAGGTGGTGGAGGAGATCAGCCGCAACATCCACCAGATCTCCGAATACTCCCGCGCCAACAGCCAGAAGATCCAGGCGGTGGACGACTCCAGCCAGGAGCTGCTCAGGCGGGCCCGCGAGCTCAGGGGACTGAGCCAGACCTTCGGCTGACAGATTGCAAGCCCCATGACAGAAGCGCCACAATGGCGCTTCTGCTGTTTTTGACGAGCCATCATCATGAGAACGAACGCGCCCCCCCTGGACAAGACGGCCCGCATCGAGGCGATCCTCGCCCTGATCCCCCCGGCCGCGTGGTGAGCTACGGCCAGCTGGCGGATCTCGCGGGCCTGCCCGGACGGGCACGACTGGTGGGAAAAGTCTTGCGGGAGACCGACAAGGTGCTGCCCTGGCACCGGGTGCTGGGGGCGGCAGGCACCATTTCGCTGCCAAAAGGATCCGCAGGCTTTGACAAGCAAGCGGGGCTGCTGCAGGAGGAGGGGGTGCCCGTGATTGGCGGGCGGGTCAGGATGCGGGAGTGGCAGTGGCAGCCCGACCTGGCCGAGCTGCTCTTTCTGGTTCCCTTCTGACGAGGCTGGCACGTCCCGAAGGGATGGGCGTTCTTGCAACAAAGGGAGGGCCTCTGTGGTCGCCCTCCGTCACGTTCCTTCCCTAGTCGCCGGCAATGGGTCCCAGAATGTCATCGCTGCGCACCTGTACCGGGATGGTCTCATCCTCCCGTTGCAAGAGCACCAGCAGACTCTGTCTGTCCACCTCCAGCACATAGGCTGTCCCTTCACGGGTCAGGCAGGTCATGCCCGGCCGTATTTCATGTATCTCCATGACAACTCCCTGTCTTGCGCTGCCATCCATCCGACATTCCGCACCTGATTTAGGAATAAATTTGCCGATAGCGCTCACCCAATACCTCCAAAATGATCTGCTGGT
>NZ_JAPDBZ010000110.1:0-13413 GCF_027705505.1 Aeromonas sp. QDB56 | reverse complement strand
CGAAACCCAACAAGGAGTTTCGGATTCTTACACAGCCTGAGGATCGGTCAATGGATCCTTAACTGATCGGCATTAGACCCCGGGGTCGCCTTTTCTCATGGTGTGCGCCTGACTCAGGACTTCTTGGTGACCTGGGCGGCGGGCATCAGACCCTGGTTCACCTCTTCCAGATCCTTCTGCTCCAGGATGCCGGCGGCCTGCTTGAGGGAGAGGATGCTGAGGATGTAGTTGTAGCGGGCCTCGGAGAGCTTCTGCTTGGCCTGATACAGCTTGCGGGTGGAGTCCAGCACGTCGACGATGGTGCGGGTGCCCACCTCGTAACCGGCCTCGGTCGCCTTCAGGGCGCTGTCGGCGGAAATGACGGACTGGCTGTAGGCGCGGACCGAGCCGATGCTGGCGTTCACGTTGTTGTAGGAGGAGCGGACTGTGCTCTGTACCGAGCGGAAGCTGCGTTCGAGCTGTTCGCTGGCAGCCACGTAGTTGAACTGTGCCTGCTTGACCTGGGAGGTGGTGGCCCCGCCGGTGTAGATGGGCAGCTTGAAGTTCAGGCCGATGTTGCCCTGATTGCTGTTGCTCTCGGGGTTGCGGATCTCGTCCTTGTAATCGTTGTAACCGGCGTTCAGGCCGGCGCCCAGATCCAGGGTCGGTTCATGACCGGTCTTGGCCAGATCGATCTGCTCCTTGGCGATGTCCTTGCCGATGCGGGCGCTGTGCAGCTCCAGGTTCTTGTCCAGGGCCAGTTCCAGCCACTTGTCGGAGTTGAACGCGGTCTTCTGCGGGCTGAAGCGATCGGTGTTGAGCACGTCCAGTTGACGGTGGTCGATACCGGTCAGCTCGCGCAGGCTCTCGTAGCTGTTGTCCAGGGTGTTCTCGGCATTGATCTCGTCCGCCAGCGCCTGATCGCGCTCGGCCTCGGCTTCGTGCACGTCGGTGATGGCGGTCAGGCCCACTTCGAAGCGCTGCTGGGTCTGTTCAAGCTGACGCTCGACCGCGGTCTTGTTGGCACGCACGAATTCCAGGGTATCCATGGCCTTGAGCACGTCGAAGTAGGCCTGGGCGGTACGCAGCATCAGGTTCTGGTACTCGAGGTTGTAGGCCACGTCGGACTGGGTGGCGCTCTTCTCGGTCAGATCCAGGTTGACCCAGTTGCTGCGACGGTAGATGGATTGATCCAGGGTCACGGAGCCGGTAGCGCCCGTGTTGGTCATGGTGTCGTTCTTGTTTTGCAGGTAGTTCAGGCCGGCGCCCAGGTTGATCTGGGGCAGCAGGGCTGCACGGGATTCGTTGATCTTCTCGAAGGCCTGGTCCCGCTTGGCCTTGGATTCCAGCAGCTGGGTGTCCTTGATCTGGGCCTGTTGGTAAATATCGAGCAGGTTTTCGGCATGAGCGGCGCCGCTCACACCCAGCATCACCATGACTGACAAGAGTGTTCTTTTCATATGATAGTTTTAACCTTTTGTATCAACCCAAAGCTGTCCGCTGGATGAAGGGGGGATTGTCACCGACCAAGCTTGATTTCAGCTTAACCACTCTACTATAAGCAGATTTCATTGCGAACTGTCTCTTTTCCAGCTGCGGAAACGTCAAGGTCCGGGGCGAGTTTTCTCGGCAACGCGCCTAGCCAAATGCCCTGTGGCTGCTAAAATCCTTCCCTCATCGTCGGCGAGAGCGAGTGAATGAATGTTCATTCATGCCCCCGAATATTATGGTCAAACCAAGCCAAGTCAAGCTGGCAGGAGTCTCGAATGTCACAGCAAGCCTTGCCTCAAACCTGCCACTACTCCAGCGATGATGTGAAAATCATTGAAAAATCAGCTGGATATAATGGCTTCTTCAAGGTGAATGTCTACCGCCTGCAACACAGGCTGTTTGCCGGTGGCTGGAACGCGCCCATCGTCCGGGAACTGTTCGAACGTGGCCATGCCGCCGCCCTGCTGCCTTATGATCCGGTGCGGGACGAGATCGTGCTGGTGGAGCAGTTTCGCATCGGCGCCATGGAGACCAGCGCCACCCCCTGGCTGCTGGAGCTGGTGGCCGGCATCATCGATGAAGGGGAGACCGCCGAGGCAGTGGTGCGGCGCGAAGCGGTAGAAGAGGCAGGGATCGAGGTGGGACGCTGCGAACACGCCATCAGCTATCTGGTGAGCCCGGGTGGCAGCACCGAGCGCATCGAGGTGTTCGTGGGCGAGGTGGATGCCAGTCAGGCCAAGGGGATCCACGGTCTGGCGGAAGAGGGGGAAGACATCCGGGTCCACGTGGTGAGCCGCGAGCAGGCCTATGCCTGGCTCAAAGAGGGGCGCATCGACAATGCCGCCTCCGTCATCGCCCTGCAGTGGCTGGCCCTGAATCACGGCGAGCTGCGGGCACGCTGGCTGGCGGGGCGCTGAGGTGACGCTCGTTCAGACCCGGGTCAGGTGCCCTGTGTCCGACTGGAACACTGTGCAGTGGGTCCACCCTTCATGGACCCTGATTGAGGGAGCCGCGACATGTCATTAGTCCAGAGCCCGATGAAGCGCTATGTGCCTGATTTGATGTCCTTGCAGCGTACCTGCGAGGTCAATTACATGGCGCTGATGAAACTGTTGCCGCCTGGCGGCAGCGTGGGTGCTGAGCGCCGCTATCAGGTCGGCAACGGCCTGCAGTTCCAGCTCACGGTGAACGAGGAGAGCCGCTTCACCAGCCAGGTGATCCTGGCCCAGCACAACCCCGAATTGCCGAGCTACTTGCAAGCCCGGATAGAGATTCGTTTGTATCATGATGTGCGAATGGCGGAAGTGTGTGCGGCGCAACAGATTTCAATGTTGCAACCACGTTATGATTATCCCAATCAAAAAATGCATCACAGGGATGAAAAGGAGCAGGTAAATCTATTCTTGGCCGATTGGTTGAGATTTTGTCTCAAACACGGCACCAGCCTGATTAACATCCTCTAGTCGAACCCATAAAAAAGAAGCGTGATTTTGGAAACAGAGCTACCTCAGGCGCCGGACGGCAGTGTGCGCCTGTTACAGATTACCGATACCCATCTCTTCGCCAGTGCCGAGGGGCGGCTGCTGGCCGTGCCCACGGCGCAGAGTCTGGCCGCCGTGCTGGAGCGGGTGCAGGCCAACGAGCACCCGTTCGATCTCATCCTCGCCACCGGGGATCTTTCCCAGGATCACAGCCCGGAGTCCTACCAGCGCTTCGCCTCCATGATGGCGCCCCTGGCTCGCCCCATCTACTGGTTGCCCGGCAACCACGACGACGGCCCCCTGATGACCGAATACCTCCATGCGGCCGGCATCAGCGAGGCCAAGCAGCTGGTAGGCGAGCACTGGCAGGTGATCCTGCTGGATACCCAGGTGCGCGGCAAACCCCACGGGGTGCTGGGGGATCACCAGCTGGCGGCCCTGGATCAGGCCCTGCGCCAGCATCCCGAGCGCCATGCCCTCATCGCCCTGCACCATCAGGCGGTGCCGGTGGGCTGCGCCTGGCTGGATCAGCACAACCTCAAGAATGCCGACGACCTGTTCGCCGTGCTGGCCCGCCACCCGCAGCAGAAGACCATCCTGTTCGGCCACGTCCATCAGGAGTTTGACGAGGTGCACCACGGAGTGCGGCTCATCGCCAGCCCCTCTACCTGCATCCAGTTCAAGCCGCTCTCCGACGGTTTCGCACTGGACGAATCCGGCCCGGGCTGGCGCTATCTCACCCTGCACCCGGATGGCCGGGTGGCGAGTCAGGTGTGGCGCCTGCCGCTGGGGCAGTTCGTGCCCGACCCCAATGCCACCGGTTACTGAGGGGTTGCCATGAAGCCCGTACTCCTCTACCTGCACGGTTTCAATTCATCCCCCGGCTCTGCCAAGGCGCAGCAGATGGCGGCCTGGGTGGCAGAGAACAGGCCCGATATCGAGGTGGTGATCCCGGCCCAGCCCAACACGCCTGCGGCCGCCTGGGCTGCCATCGAGCAGGCCATCGCCGACCTGAAGGCCCGCCACGGCAGCGCCCTGCGACTGGGCGCCGTGGGCAGCTCCCTCGGTGGCTTCATGGCCACGCGAGTGAGCGAGATGTACGGTTGCCGCGCCGCCCTCATCAACCCGGCGGTGCGCCCCCACGAGCTGCTCTGCGACTACCTCGGCCCCCAGACCAACCCCTACAGCGGCGAACGCTATGAACTGCTGCCCGGGCACATGGACGAGCTGAGAGCGCTGGCGGTGCCGGTGACTGCTCCCGAGCGGCTCTGGGTGCTGCAACAGCAGGAGGACGAGGTGCTCGACTATCGCAAGGCGCTGGACGAATACCGCTTTGCCCGTCTCTCCCTGGAGTGCGGCGGCGATCACGCCTTCACAGGCTTCGAGCGTTACCCCGCCCAGATCGTCCGTTTCCTCGGGCTCTAGCCATGCAACCGCCGTTGGCCGCCTTCCTCGAACAGGTGCTGGCCACGGCCCAGGCGGGGCTCACCTACTCCCGGGATCCCTTCGACATCGCCCGCTTCGAGGCGCTGCGAGCGGCCACGGTGATGCTCATTGCCAGCCAGAGCGAGCAGGCCCCCGACGCCATCGGCGACTGGATTTCCCTCGACAGCGGCTATCCTACCCCCAAGCTCGATGTGCGGGCCTTCATTCAGAACGATGCGGGCCATATCCTGCTGGTGCAGGAGCGCAGTGAAGGTTGCTGGACCCTGCCGGGGGGCTGGTGCGACATCGGCGATTCGCCTGCGGACGCCGTGGTGCGGGAAGTGGTGGAGGAGACCGGCCTCGTCTGTCGGGCGGTGCAACTGCTGGCCCTGTTCGACAAGCTCAAGCATCCCCATCCCCCGCAGTTGCCCCACGCCCACAAGGCCTTCTTCCTGTGCGAGGTGACGGGGGGCGCTCTGCTTACCGACACCGATGAAACCAAAGGGGCGGGGTACTTCCCCATCGACGCCTTGCCCGAACTCTCCCGCCACCGGGTGGTGGCGTCCCAGTTGCGCACCCTCCATGACCATCTGTCGCAGGGGCGGGGGGATACCCTGTTCGATTAACCGGTTCGCAGCCTGACACTGCGGCAAGGAGGCAGCATGATCACACGCATCGGCAATACCCCCATCCAGAAGAAACACAAGGCGAGCTGCCACTGCGGCGCCGTGGTGCTGGAGCTGACCCTGCCGGATGGCGTGGTGGATCCGCGCCGCTGCGACTGCTCCTTCTGTCGGCAGCGTGGGGCCATCGTCGCCTCGGTGCCGCTCTCCGGCATCCGCATCCTGCAAGGGGAGGCGGCGCTTCGCTGCTACCAGTTCAACACCCGCACCGCGAAACACTACTTCTGCAGCGTCTGCGGCATCTACACCCATCACCAGCGCCGATCCAATCCGGCGGAATATGGCTACAACCTCGCCTGTCTTGAGGGGGTCAACCCGTTCGATCTGGGAGAGGTGCCGACCCGCGACGGGGTGCATCACCCGGCAGATACCGTAGCCGATTGAACGCGAGGTGACTGCCCCGACGGGTGGCGGGGAGGACGGGCGAGGCGTTGTCGTGCCACTCCCGTGACGACACCTCAGGGGGTCATCTGCTTGTGTAGCCCCCGCCACGGCTGTGTTAACCTTGCCCTGTCCGTCTCCCGGCGGACCCCGGCCTCTCTCTTCATTCCATCTCTGCCAACAGGGGGCACACCCGTGACGACTGCTTCAGCGCTGCCGGATCTGATCCTCGGGGCCTCGCTCTACTTTCCGCCCCTGTTCAAGGCTGTGCTGCTCGGCCTGCTGGGCTGGCTGCCGGTGCACCATCTGCTGCGGGACTGGCTCTACGGTGGGGATGTCTGGCATCCCCTGCTGATGGATCTCTCCCTCTTCATCCTCGCCGTCAGTGGCGCCCTATGGATATTGCTACATGGCTAAATCACCCCTTGCGACCCTCAAATACTTCTCCACCCTGCTGGTCTTTGCCCTGGCGCTGGTGTCGCTCTGGTGGCTGTGGAACGACTACATGCAGGGTCCCTGGACCCGGGATGGCAAGGTGCGGGCCGAGCTGGTCAGCATCACGCCCCAGGTGTCGGGCAAGATCGTCAGGATAGGGGTCAAGGACAACCAGCTGGTGAAGGTGGGGGACCTGCTCTTCACTCTGGATCCCGAGCCCTATCGCATCGCGCTGGACAACGCCAGCGCGGCCCTGGCCAAGGCCAGGTCGGATCTCGACAAGGCGGAGCACGAGGCGAACCGTCGCCAGAGTCTCTCCCGCACCGTCATCTCCGCCGAGGCGGTGGATGAATCCAGGCTCAATGCCCAGGCGATGAAGGCGGCTTATGAGGTGGCCCAGGCCAATCTGGAGCAGGCCAGATGGTCCCTTGCCCGGACCGAGGTCCATGCTGCGAGCGACGGCTACATCACCAACCTGCAGGCCAGGGTCGGCAACTACGCCACCGCCGGGGTGCCCCTGGTGGCCCTGATAGACACCCACTCCTTCTATGTGCAGGGCTATTTCGAAGAGACCAAGCTCAGGCACATCGCCCCCGGCAAACCGGCCGAGGTGGTGCTCTACAGCGGGGATCGGGTACTCAGGGGGGAGGTGGAAAGCATAGGGCGCGCCATTCACGATCAGAGCCTGGAAGGCAGCGAGGGGCTGCTGCTCGACGTCAAGCCGAACGTGCCCTGGGTGCGCCTGGCCCAGCGGGTGCCGGTGCGGATCAGGCTGCTGGCGATTCCCCCGGATCTGGTCTTGATCGCGGGCACGACCTGTACCATCACCATAGGGGACTAGAGTGATCCCCTCGCTCTGGCGCCAGACCCCCTGGGGCAAGGCCAACGGCGGACAGTGGCGCTACGCCCTGCGCAATGCCCTGGCCATGTGCCTGTCGCTCTGGCTGGCGTTCGTGCTGCAACTCGACTCTCCCTACTGGGCCATGACCTCCGCCGCCGTGGTGAGCTTTCCCACCGTGGGGGGCGTCATCAGCAAGAGCCTGGGGCGGGTGGTGGGCAGCCTCATCGGCGCCATGGCGGCGGTGATGATCACCGGCCTTGGCATCGGTGATCCCTGGCTCTTCAGCCTGCTTATCGCCCTCTGGCTGGGGGGTTGCACCTACATCTCCAACCACCATCAGAACAACGTCTCCTACGGTTTCGCCCTGGCGGGCTATACCGCCGCCATCATCGCCTTCTCCTGCGTCAACCTGACCGACCCGCAACATATCTTCGACATCGCCCAGGCCCGGGTGAGCGAGGTGATCGTCGGCATCCTCTGCGGCGGCCTGATGATGATGATCCTGCCGAGTTTCTCCGATGGCGAGACCCTGCTGGACTCCCTTGGCAAGAGCCAGACCCGGCTGCTGGAACATGCCCAGCTGCTCTGGCTCGGGGAGACGGGCGCCGATGTGCGCACCGCCCACGAGGGGGTGATCGGTCAGATCCTCACCCTGAACGTGCTGCGCATCCAGGCAGTCTGGAGCCACCACCGCCTGCGCCGCCACAACCAGTTGCTGAACTATCTGCTCCATCGCCAGCTGAGGATGGTCAGCCTCATCTCGGGGCTGCGCCGCATGCTGCAACACTGGCCAGAGGACGCCGTCGACCCGGCCCCCATGCTGGCCGCCGTGCTGCGGGAGCTGGGACAGGGGGGCTGCGACAAGCTGCGCATTGCCCGCCTGATGGCGCCCTTCGTGGCCCGTTCGGGGGATGATTATCGCTGTCAGGCCTTCTGGCTGCGGCTGCGCCACTTCTGCTGGAGCTACCTGGAGTGTCAGCGCTGGCTGGAAAGGCTGGCCCGCCACGATGGCCAGGAGTGGCCGGCGCCGCCGCGCCACAGCTCTCTGACCAGTCACACCGACGGCCTGGAGGCGGCCTACAACGGGGGGCGTACCTTCCTCTGCGTGATGCTGGGCTGCACCTTCTGGATCCACAGCCAGTGGGATGCGGGCGCCGCAGCCCTGACCCTGCTCGCCATCTGCTGCGTGCTCTATTCCGCCACCCCGGCCCCGGCCAAGGGGGCCCAGACCATGCTCAAGGCCATCGTGCTGCTCAGCTTTATCTGCTTCGGGGTCAAGTTCGGGCTGATGATCCGCATCGACGACTTCTGGATCTTCTGCGCCCTGCTGTTCCCCGCCCTCATCACCCTGCAACTGCTGAAATTGCAGCGCCCCCAGGGGGCGGCGCTCTGGGGCCAGCTCATCGTGCTGCTCGGCTCCTTCCTCGCCATCACCAATCCGCCGAGCTACGACTACCTCGCCTTCGTCAACAGCAGCCTTGCCCAGGCACTGGGGGTGATGAGTGCAGGGCTGGCGTTCCAGCTGCTGCGACCTAGCTCGGATCGGCGCAAGAGCCGCCGCCTGATGCATCGTCTGCGGCGTGATTTCGTGGACCAGCTGGCCCCGGCCCCGCATCAGAGCGAGGGGGAGTTTGAATCCCGGGTCTATCACGCGGTGAGCCAGCTCAGCCAGAGTCAGGATCAGGGGGCCCGGCTCTGGGTGCTGCGCTGGGGCGTGGTGCTGCTCAATTGCAGCCACATCGTCTGGTAGCTCAGGCTTTGGCGCAGCCGGGATCCGGCCCTCTATCTGGTGCGGGACGGCTGTCTGCGCTGCCTGAAAGGCATTCTGACCGAAGGGGGCGTGCAGCACGAGACCCTGGGGCGCACCCTGGCGGAGCTGGACCGCATCAGCCAGGGGCTGGGGGAACATGCAGACCCGGTGGCCCGGGCTCTGGCGGGGCTGGTGTGGCGACTTCACTGCTCCCTCTCCCAGCTTGTGCAGGCCCTGCCCGGGGAACCCGCCTGATCCCGGGCGGGGAGGCCGGAGCCCCTCTGGATCACCCTTTGCGAGCGCCCCATTTGTCCCGGGCCCTCCCTGCGAGTAAGATTCCCCCCAAACGTCAATTCGCAAGGCCCTCCATGTCCACTCAATACAATGCGGATGCCATTGAGGTCCTCAATGGCCTTGAACCGGTGCGTCGCCGCCCCGGCATGTACACCGACACCACCCGGCCCAATCACCTCGGCCAGGAGGTCATCGACAACAGCGTCGACGAGGCGCTGGCGGGTCACGCCCGCAATCTGGAGGTGATCCTGCACGAGGATCAGTCCCTCGAGGTGATCGACGACGGTCGCGGCATGCCGGTGGACATCCACCCGGAGGAAGGGGTCTCCGGCGTGGAGCTGATCCTCTGCAAGCTGCACGCGGGGGGCAAGTTCTCCAACAAGAACTATCAGTTCTCCGGTGGCTTGCACGGGGTGGGGATCTCCGTGGTGAACGCCCTCTCCGATCGGGTCGAGGTGACGGTACGCCGGGACGGCCAGGTCTATGACATCGCCTTCGAGCGGGGCGAGAAAGTGCAGGAGCTGACCATCACCGGCACCTGCGGCCGTCGCAACACCGGCACCCGGGTGCGCTTCTGGCCAGAGGCGCGCTACTTCGATTCGCCGCGCTTCTCGGTCTCCAAGCTCGAGCACCTGCTCAAAGCCAAGGCCGTGCTCTGCCCGGGCCTCACCATCAAGTTCCTCGACAAGAACACCGGCATCAAGCTTGAGTGGTGCTATGAAGACGGCCTCAAGGATTACCTCATCGATGCGGTCAAGCAGTTCACCTGCCTGCCGGAGCAGCCCTTCGTCGGCTCTTTCAGTTCCGAGCAGTCGGCGGTGGACTGGGCCCTGTGCTGGTTGCCGGAAGGGGGCGAATGCCTCGCCGAATCCTATGTGAACCTTATTCCCACCGCGCTCGGTGGCACTCATGTCAACGGCCTGCGCCAGGGGCTGCTCGACGCCATGCGCGAGTTCTGCGAGTTCCGCAACCTCTTGCCCCGCGGGGTCAAGCTGACCCCGGAAGACATCTGGGATCGCTGCGCCTACATCCTCTCCATCAAGATGCAGGACCCGCAGTTTGCAGGGCAGACCAAGGAGCGACTGTCGTCCCGCCAGAGCTCGGCCTTCGTGTCGGGCGTGGTGAAGGATGCCTTCAGCCTCTATCTGAACAGCAACACCGAGCTGGCCGAACAGCTGGCGGAGCTCTGCATCTCCAGCGCCCAGCGCCGGATGCGCGCCGCCAAGACGGTGGTGCGCAAGAAGATAACGCAAGGCCCGGCCCTGCCCGGCAAGCTGACCGATTGCGGCTGCGCCGACCCCATGCAGGGGGAGCTCTTCCTGGTGGAGGGTGACTCCGCGGGCGGCAGTGCCAAGCAGGCGCGGGATCGCGAATTCCAGGCCATCATGCCCCTGCGCGGCAAGATCCTGAACACCTGGGAGGTGGAGGCCGGTCAGGTGCTCGCCTCGCAAGAAGTACACGACATCTCGGTGGCGATCGGGCTCGACCCCGACTCCGACGATCTCAGTGGCCTGCGCTACGGCAAGGTGTGCATCCTGGCGGATGCGGACTCGGACGGTCTGCACATCGCCACCCTGCTCTGCGCCCTCTTTGTGAAGCACTTCCGCACGCTGGTGGAAAAGGGCCATGTCTATGTGGCCATGCCGCCCCTCTATCGTATCGACATCGGCAAGGAGGTCTTCTACGCCCTCGACGAGGACGAGAAGAACGGCGTGCTGCAACGGGTCGAAGCCGAGAAGAAGAAGGGCAAGGTGATGGTGACCCGATTCAAGGGGCTGGGTGAGATGAACCCCAAGCAGTTGCGGGAAACCACCATGGATCCCAACACCCGCCGCCTGGTGCAGCTCACCATGGGCGCGGAAGGAGGGGCAGAAGGGGAAGATGGGGACGAGACCCTGCAACTGATGGATATGCTGCTGGCCAAGAAGCGCGCCGGTGATCGCCGCGAATGGCTGGAAGAGAAGGGCAACCTCGCCATCATCTAAAGCGAGTCGCAAGTACCCCGGCCCTCCCCTTCGCAAGGGGAGGGGGCCAAGCCTCTCCTCCCCCTCATGGAGGGGGAGGTTGGGAGGGGGGCTTGTGATTCACCGTCGGCCCCCTGCCGACCCGCATTTCCGGCGTGCCCTCTGAGGGCGTGCCATAGCAAGAGAACAACCTTATGAGTGATGCTATCGAGCTCAGTCTGTTGGATGAAGTAGAGCGCCAACCAGCTCCCGAACCGAAAGAGATAATCACATGAGTGATGCCATCGAGCTCAGTCTGGACGGGGTAGAGCGCCAGCCAATGCGCACCTTTACCGAGCAGGCTTACTTGAACTACTCCATGTACGTCATCATGGATCGGGCCCTGCCGCATATCGGCGACGGCCTCAAGCCCGTGCAGCGGCGCATCATCTACGCCATGAGCGAGCTGGGGTTGTCGGCCCTCTCCAAGCACAAGAAGTCTGCCCGTACCGTGGGTGACGTGCTGGGCAAATACCACCCCCACGGCGACATCGCCTGTTACGAAGCCATGGTGCTGATGGCCCAGCCCTTCTCCTACCGCTACCCGCTGGTGGACGGCCAGGGCAACTGGGGTGCGCCGGACGATCCCAAATCCTTTGCCGCCATGCGTTATACCGAGGCGCGGCTGTCGCGCTTCTCCGAACTGCTGCTCTCCGAGCTCGGCCAGGGCACGGTGGAGTGGACGCCCAACTTCGACGGCACCATGAAGGAGCCCGTGGTGCTGCCCGCCCGCCTGCCGCACATCCTGCTCAACGGGGTGACCGGCATCGCGGTGGGGATGGCGACCGATATCCCGCCCCACAACGCGCGGGAAGTGGCCCACGCCTGTGTGGAACTGCTGGACAACCCGAACGCCGGCCTGGATGCCCTGATGGCCCATGTGCAGGGGCCGGACTACCCGACCAATGCCGAGATCATCACGCCCCGCGATGACATCCGCAAAATCTACGAGACCGGCAAGGGTTCCATCAAGCAGCGGGCGGTGTGGAGCGAAGAGGATGGCGACATCGTCATCACGGCGCTGCCCCATCAGGCCTCAGGCGCCAAGATCATGGAGCAGATTGCCGCCCAGATGGTGGCCAAAAAGCTGCCCATGGTCACCGATCTGCGGGATGAATCGGACCACGAGAACCCGACCCGTCTGGTGATCGTGCCGCGCTCCAACCGGGTGGATGTGGAGGGGCTGATGGCCCACCTGTTCGCCACCACGGATCTGGAGAAGAACTACCGGGTCAACCTAAACATCCTGGGTCTGGACAACCGGCCCCAGGTCAAAGACCTCAAGACCATTCTCACCGAGTGGCTGAGTTTTCGCCGCGAGACCGTGCGTCGCCGCCTGCAGTATCGCCTCGACAAGGTGCTGGCCCGCCTGCACATCCTCGAAGGCTTGCTCATTGCCTACCTCAACATCGACGAGGTGATCGAGATCATCCGCACCGAGGAGGAGCCGGGCCGGGTGATGATGGAGCGTTTCAATATCACCGAGACCCAGGCCGAGGCGATCCTCGAGCTCAAACTGCGCCACCTGGCCAAGCTCGAAGAGTTCAAGCTGCGCGCCGAGCAGAATGAACTGGCCGAAGAGCGTGACAAGCTGGAACTGATCCTGGGTTCCGAGCGCCGTCTCAGCACATTGCTCAAGAAAGAGATCCTGGCGGACGCCGAGAAGTACGGCGATGATCGCCGCACCCCGCTGGTGGAGCGTGCCACCGCCGTGGCCCTGACCGAGAAGGAGCTCACCCCGAGCGAGCCGGTGACCGTGATCCTCTCTGACAAGGGCTGGGTACGCGCCGCCAAGGGCCACGACGTGGATGTGGAGGGCCTCTCCTACAAGGCGGGGGACGGTTATCTGGCCCACGCCCATGGCCGCAGCAACCAGCAGGCGGTGTTCCTCTCCACCCTGGGGAGAACCTACTCGCTGGAGGCCCATACTCTGCCCTCCGCCCGCAGTCAGGGCGAGCCGCTCACCGGTCGCTTCGCGCTGGGGGCCGGTGAAGAGGTGCGCCATCTGGTGATGGGTAACGAGGGCGAGCCGTACCTGATCTGTTCCGACGCCGGTTACGGCTTCGTCTGCCAATACGACGACCTGACGGCTAAGAACAAGAACGGCAAGGCGCTGCTCACCGTGCCGGAAGGGGGCATCGTCATGGCGCCCCAGAAGATAGGCGCGCCGGACACGGATCTCTGCATGGCCATCTCCAACGAGGGGCGCATGCTGCTGTTCCCGCTCAATACCCTGCCGGTACTCGGCAAGGGCAAGGGCAACAAGCTCATCAGCATCCCGTCGGCGCGGGTCAAGGCGCGGGAGGAGTTTGTGGTGATGGCGGCCGTCATTCCGCAAGGCCAGTCGGTCACCCTGTTTGCCGGCAAGCGCAAGCTCACCCTGAAACCGTCCGATCTAGACTACTACCGCGGCGAGCGCGGCCGCCGCGGTGCCAAGCTGCCCCGCGGTTTGCAGCGGGTGGATCGTATCGAGATTGAACCCGCTGCCGGTGCAGAACCGGCAGCCGGGGAAAATCAGGAAGGGTAAGGTAGTAACCAATCAACAGAAAGGAGCGATTAAATCGCTCCTTTCTTTTTCCTGATTACCCATGATTAGCAGTCAGTTACCACGAACTATACTGATCTTACGTACAGTTATCGAGGTGCGAGA
>NZ_JAPDBZ010000109.1:0-13452 GCF_027705505.1 Aeromonas sp. QDB56 | reverse complement strand
TGCCGATGTGGAGCGGGTGATGTCACTTTGTAGCCGAGATTGGATAAAGCTGACCTAATGTTTAATCCGATTGGTATCATCCATCAGATCGATGACGCCGGAAACGAGCCAGAGGGTCAGCCCGCCGGTGAGGGAGAGATAGGTTTTCAAGGTGATCTGGGCACACTGCACCACCCAGAACATGAACAGCAGGGTCAACACGTTGAGCGCTTCGGCCAGAGCCCCGACGGTATAGAGGTTGTGCTCTGCCAGGAGATCAAAACTGGCCCCATCCAGGATCCCCGTCAGCAGCAGCAGACAGGGCAGGCTCACCAGCGCGAGACGACGGCAGGGAGGAAGCGAGAAGAACCGGGCGGGGTGAACGGATAACCTGAGGGGAGTCTTCATCATGTTTTGGGCTCCAAGCGCGCATGTCTTCTATCCCGAATGGCAGCCGTTGGCTGCCATCGCCAGCGAACCCCGACGGCATTCCTGGTGGCAAATCACTGATATTGTGGGCCGATTTTTCCATAAAAAACAATCCCCTCACCATATGGGTCAGGGGATTGTTGCAACGGGGACTGCGCGATCTGCCGTGACATCGGGGCGGGCGGCCCTTCCCTGTTCGTCCTCACGGCAAGCGGGCAGTGCTGCCTCAGGCGCTCCGGCGCAGGGCCTGATGCTGGGCGGCGCCGTTGATCACCGCCTGCAGGGAGGCGTTGACCACGTCGCGACCGACGGCGACGCCACACATCCGGGTGCCCTCGACGCTCAGCAGCACATAGGCGGCGGCGCGGGATTCGGTGCCGGCGGTGAGCGCATGCTCGGAGTAATCCAGCACATCGATGTGCATGCCGGTCTGACGCTGCCAGCCGTTGACCAGGGCGGTGATGGCACCCTCCCCTTCACCACACAATTGCAGGGTGCCGTGGGGGGTCTGCAACTCCAGGCGCAGGCTCTCCTGACTGTCATGACCGAGCTGGAAGCGCCCGATGCGATAGCCGTGGGCCGGCTCAAGATAGTGCTGCTCGAACAGGGTGCGGATCTGCTCCGGGCTGATTTCGCTGCTGCTCGCCTCAGCCTCGGCCTGCACCCGGCGGCTGAAGTCGATTTGCAGCCAGCGCGGCAGTTGCAGACCGAGGTCACGTTCCAGCAGATAGGTCACCCCTCCCTTGCCGGACTGGCTGTTGATGCGGATCACCGCCTCGTAGCTGCGACCGAGATCGGCAGGATCGATGGGCAGGTAAGCCACGTCCCAGTAGTGATCCGGTTTTTCTGCCGCGAGAGACTTGCGGATGGCGTCCTGGTGGCTGCCGGAAAACGCCGTGTAGACCAGCTCGCCGGCATAGGGGTGGCGCGGGTGCAGGGCAATCTGGGTGCAGGCCCCCACGGTGGCGACGATGGCATCCATGTCGGACAGGTCCAGCTCGGGGTCAATCCCCTGGCTGTAGAGGTTCATGGCCATGGTGACGATGTCCATGTTGCCGGTGCGCTCCCCGTTGCCGAGCAGGGTGCCCTCGATGCGATCCGCCCCCGCCAGCACCGCCAGCTCGGCGGCGGCCACCCCGCAGCCTCTGTCGTTGTGGGTGTGGATGGAGATGCTCACCTCGGGTCGCGCCTTGAGGTGTCGGCAGAACCACTCCACCTGATCCGCAAACACGTTGGGGGTGCTCACCTCCACCGTGGCGGGGAGGTTCAGGATCATGGGACGGGCAGCGGCACGCCACTCGTCGATGACGGCGTCACACACCTCGACGGCGAACTCCACCTCGGTGCTGCTGAAGCTCTCCGGAGAATACTGGAAACTCCACTCAGTGCCCGGATTGCGGGCCGCATACTCCCGCACCCAGCGCGCCCCCTGCACGGCGATGGCCTTGACCCCGTCCTTGCCTGAGTTGAACACATAGTTGCGCTGGGTCGGGTTGACCGAGTTGTAGACGTGGACGATGGCCCGCCTCGCCCCCTTGAGCGCCTCGAAGGTGCGGGCGATGAGATCTTCGCGCGCCTGCACCAGCACCTGGATGGTGACATCGTCCGGAATGAGGTTGCGATCGATGAGTTCGCGCACGAAGTCGAAATCGGGCTGGGAGGCCGCCGGGAAGCCCACCTCGATGTGCTTGAAGCCGATGTGCACCATCAGCGCCCACATCTGCAGCTTTTGGGCCACCGTCATCGGCTCGACCAGCGCCTGGTTGCCGTCGCGCAGGTCCACAGCGCACCAGAGCGGCGCCCGCTCCAGCACCCGGTTGGGCCACTGGCGATCCGCCAGACTGATGACGGGGGAGCGGCGGTATTTGCGATGATCGAAGCTCATATTCAGATTCCCTTGACGGATGGGCGAGGCGCCGGACGACCGGGCCGACAGGCGGGTGGGGCAAGGAGGGGAAGCGGGCTGGCGCGGTAACGCCGGCCCTGACGAGTCGCGCGGCGGTAACCCCGCGACCGGTTTTCCTGCGGCCCCCGTCGGTCACCGGGGCCGGCCACGGCAGCCGGATCGGGCTGCGGGCGCTGATCCTCTCGCACGCCACCTTTCGGTGTGTCGGCGCAGACGACCTTGTTTGTATGAGCACCCAGTATAGGGAGGTCGTGGGGGCGAGAGATTGCGAAGATTGCACCCCATCATGCCAATTCAGCAATATTGATGCAGCGAAAGTTCATTCATGGGGTGAGTATCACCACCCATGATGATTTATTCGCCATCTCACCCATCTTCCTTGAAGGCGTTTCCCCGGGAGTGGCAGGGCGCAGGCAATAAAAACCCCGCCATCGCTGGCGGGGTTTGCGTGCATCGAGCGGGCAGCGTGCTGCCGGTGCTCTTAGCGGTTGTTCACCTTCTCGTGCAGCTCCTGCACCGAGTTCACATTGGCGGTGGCATCGACACTGATGGCCATGCAGGTGGCGAAGGCCGCGTGCAGCGTGGTGGTGTAAGCCACCTTGTGCTGCAGGGCGCCACGGCGCAGCTGCTTGGAGTCCTCGATGGCCTGACGACCCTCGGCGGTGTTGACGATGTAGGTGTACTCGCCATTCTTGATGCGATCCAGAATGTGCGGACGACCCTCGTGCACCTTGTTCACCAGACGCGGGTTGATGCTCGCCTCGCCCAAGGTCACGGCGGTGCCGTGGGTGGCGTCGAGGTCATAACCCAGCTCCAGCAGCTTGGCGGCCAGGTTGACCACCCGTTCCTTGTCGCCGTGGCGAACGGACAAGAGGGCGCGACCTTCACTCGGAACCTGGTGACCGGCCCCCAGCTGCGCCTTGGCATAGGCCTCGGCGAAGCTGCTGCCTACCCCCATGACTTCACCGGTGGAGCGCATTTCCGGCCCCAGCAGCGGATCCACACCCGGGAACTTGGCGAACGGGAGAACCACCTCTTTCACCGAGTAGTAGGGCGGGATGATCTCCTGGGTAAAGCCCTGCTCCTTCAGGCTCTGACCGGCCATGACGCGGGCGGCGATCTTCGCCAGCGGCGCGCCGGTGGCCTTGGAGACGAAGGGCACGGTCCGGGCGGCACGGGGGTTCACCTCGATGAGGTAGATCTCGTTGTCTTTCACCGCGAACTGCACGTTCATCAGGCCGACCACGCCGAGCTCCAGCGCTAATTTCCGCACCTGCTCGCGCATCTCATCCTGGATGGCCTTGGACAGGGTGTAGGGCGGCAGGGAGCAGGCGGAGTCGCCGGAGTGAATACCGGCCTGCTCGATGTGCTCCATGATACCGCCGATGACCACGTCAACGCCGTCGCAGATGGCATCCACGTCCACCTCGGTGGCGTCGTCCAGGAAGCGGTCCAGCAGTACCGGTGACTCGTTGGAGACGCTCACCGCCTCGGCGAAGTAGCGGCGCAGATCCTGCTCGTCATAGACGATCTCCATGGCGCGGCCACCCAGCACGTAGGAGGGGCGCACCACCAGCGGGTAGGTGATGCGCTCGGCGGTCAGCACGGCCTGCTCCAGGGCGGTGACGGTGCCGTTTTCCGGCTGCTTGAGGCCGAGGCGCTCCACGGCAGACTGGAAGCGCTCGCGATCTTCCGCGCGGTCGATGGCATCGGGGCTGGTCCCGATGACCGGCACGCCGTTCGCTTCCAATGCCCGCGCAAGCTTCAGCGGAGTCTGGCCGCCGTACTGGACGATGACGCCCTTGGGCTGCTCGACCCGCACGATTTCCAGCACGTCTTCCAGGGTGACCGGTTCGAAGTAGAGACGGTCGGAGGTGTCGTAGTCGGTGGAGACGGTTTCCGGGTTGCAGTTGACCATGATGGTCTCGTAACCGTCTTCGCGCAGGGCCAGGGCCGCGTGCACGCAGCAGTAGTCGAATTCGATGCCCTGACCGATACGGTTCGGGCCGCCACCGATGACCATGATCTTGTCGCGGTTGGTGGGGTTGGCCTCGCACTCCTCGTCATAGCTGGAGTACATGTAGGCGGTGTTGGTGGCAAACTCGGCCGCGCAGGTATCGACCCGCTTGTAGACCGGGAAGATGTTGTGACGGGCGCGCAGCTTGCGCACTTCCCCTTCGGCCACGCCGAGGATCTTGGCCAGACGCGCGTCGGCGAAGCCCTTGCGTTTGAGGCTGCGCAGGAAGTCGGCATCCAGGCCGGCCATGCCGCGCTCCTTCACCTGCTCTTCCAGCTTGACCAGCTCTTCAATCTGCACCAGGAACCAGGGGTCAATCTTGGTCAGCTTGAACACGCCGTCCATGGAGAGACCGGCACGGAAGGCGTCGGCGATGTAGAAGATGCGCTCGGCACCGGCATCCTGCAGCTCGTGGCGAATGCGGGTCAGGGAGTCGGGGGCATTGAGGTCCACCATGGGGTCGAAGCCGGTCTTGCCGGTCTCGAGGCCGCGCAGCGCCTTGTGCAGGGACTCCTGGAAGTTGCGGCCGATGGCCATCACTTCGCCCACGGACTTCATCTGGGTGGTCAGACGGTCGTTGGCGCCGGCGAACTTCTCGAAGTTGAAGCGCGGTACCTTGGTGACCACGTAGTCGATGGCCGGCTCGAAGGAGGCCGGGGTGCGACCGCCGGTGATGTCGTTCATCAGCTCGTCCAGGGTGTAACCGATAGCGAGCTTGGCGGCGATCTTGGCGATGGGGAAACCGGTCGCCTTGGAAGCCAGCGCAGAGGAGCGCGACACCCGCGGGTTCATCTCGATGATGACCATGCGACCGTCTTTGGGGTTGATGCCGAACTGGACGTTGGAGCCGCCGGTCTCGACACCGATCTCGCGCAGCACCGCCATGGAGGCGTTGCGCATGATCTGGTACTCCTTGTCGGTCAGCGTCTGGGCCGGCGCGACCGTGATGGAGTCACCGGTGTGGATGCCCATGGGGTCGAAGTTCTCGATGGCGCAGACGATGATGCAGTTGTCGTTGCGATCCCGCACCACCTCCATCTCGTACTCTTTCCAGCCGATGAGCGACTCGTCGATGAGCAGCTCCTTGGTCGGCGACAGATCCAGACCGCGCTCGCAGATCTCCACGAACTCTTCCGGGTTGTAGGCGATGCCGCCGCCGGAGCCGCCCATGGTGAAGGAGGGGCGGATGATGCAGGGGAAGCCCACTTCGGCCTGGACCTTCCAGGCCTCTTCCATGTTGTGGGCGATGCCGGCGCGCGGGCACTCCAGGCCGATGCTGCGCATGGCCTTGTCAAAGCGGGAGCGGTCTTCGGCCTTGTCGATGGCGTCGGCGGTGGCGCCGATCATCTCCACACCGAACTCCGCCAGCACGCCGTGCTGCTCCAGCGCCAGGGCGCAGTTGAGGGCAGTCTGGCCACCCATGGTGGGCAGGATGGCGTCCGGGCGCTCTTTCTTGATGATTTCGCGCACCACTTCCCAGGTGATGGGCTCGATGTAGGTGGCGTCGGCCATCTCCGGGTCGGTCATGATGGTGGCCGGGTTGGAGTTCACCAGGATGACGCGATAGCCCTCTTCTTTCAGGGCCTTGCACGCCTGGGCGCCGGAGTAGTCGAATTCGCAGGCCTGACCGATGACGATGGGGCCGGCGCCGAGGATCAGGATGCTCTGTAGGTCGTTACGTTTTGGCATGGCTTCTCTTTTCCTCTTAAGCGCGATACTGCTTGATCAATTCAATAAAGTGGTCGAACAGACCGGCACAGTCGTGCGGGCCCGGGCTCGCCTCCGGGTGCCCCTGGAAGCTGAAGGCCGGGCGGTCGGTGCGATGGATGCCTTGCAGGGAGCCATCGAACAGGGAGACGTGAGTCGCGCGCAGGCAGTCCGGCAGGCTGTTCTCGTCCACCGCGAAGCCGTGGTTCTGGGCGGTGATCATCACTGTGTTGTCGTCCAGGCTCTTCACCGGGTGGTTGGCACCGTGGTGGCCGAACTTCATCTTGACGGTCTTGGCGCCGGAGGCCAGACCCAGCAACTGGTGGCCCAGGCAGATGCCGAACACCGGGGTGTTGGTGGCCAGGAAGGCCTTGATGGCGTCGATGGCGTAGTCGCACGGCTCGGGGTCACCGGGGCCGTTGGAGAGGAAGATGCCATCCGGGTTCATCGCCAGCACCTCGGCGGCCGGGGTCTTGGCCGGCACCACGGTCAGGCGACAGCCGCGGTCCACCAGCATGCGCAGTATGTTGCGCTTGACGCCGAAATCGTAGGCCACCACGTGGTACTTGAAGTCGCCCTCTGCCGGGGTGACGTGCCCCTTGCCGAGCTGCCAGCTACCTTCTGTCCAGCTGTAGGATTCGCTCACGGTCACTTCTTTCGCGAGATCCATCCCCTTGAGGCCGGGGAAGGCGCGGGCCTGTTCGAGGGCATGGGCTTCATCGAGCTGCTTGCCGGCCAGGATGCAGCCGGCCTGGGCGCCTTTCTCGCGCAGGATGCGGGTCAGCTTGCGGGTATCGATGTCGGCGATGCCAACGATGTTGTGAGACTTGAGGTAATCGGAGAGGGATTGCTGATTGCGGAAGTTGGAGGCCAGTATCGGAAGGTCCCGGATGATGAGGCCCTGAGCATGGACCTGACTGGACTCTTCATCTTCGCTGTTGGTGCCGGTGTTGCCTATATGGGGGTAAGTGAGAGTAACGATCTGACGGGAATAAGAGGGATCTGTGAGGATTTCCTGATAGCCCGTCATCGACGTATTGAAAACCACTTCACCAACGGAACATCCCTCGGCGCCTATCGACACGCCTTTGAACACAGTTCCATCTTCCAGCACTAGCAATGCAGTGTGATTCAAGACAACCTCCAGTTATTTAGCTTTAAATTCAGCAATTTACCTGGGTGTTGCGGGTCCGGACGCTGTTTGAAACAGGGTTCAAACCCGGCAGATTTCTGGCAAATTGGGCGCATTCTACTTAAAAACGATCTCATTTCAACGTCTTTTCTCGTTTGAAATGCATCTAAATTCAATAAACAAGCAACATTACCCATTATCTATGCACTCATTCGCTTTGCAACCCCCTCTTCAAAAAGAAAAGCCAAACACAGACCACAAAGCGACACCCGATGCCGTGCAACGTACAAAAAACCAGATTTACCACTTAGTAAACAGCAAGATAGAAAATCAAAAAATAAACAACACAACAGCAAAAACACCATTTGAAGCCAGAAAAGTGAACGCAAATAATAGAAAACGTTTTTCTTTGATTGCATTTTTAGTCTATTTCACATCAGGACGAAATGCCCCCCGCAGGGGAATATTGAGACCCAAACCCGTTACCCCTTGATGACATTTTTGTCGCAAGAGGGTGGCAGGCTTGTAAGAATGGCAGGATTTAGCGAGGTTCACTCAAAAAGTGATGATTAAGGCTTATTTCTACAAAAAAGTGACAAAAAACCCCGGCGGACCGGGGTTTGGCAACCAGTACGGGAGTCTGCACTCCCCCTGAAGACGGTTTATTTCAGACCGAGCACATCCTGCATGTCATAGAGACCGGCCCCTTGCTGGCCGAGCCACTTGCCCGCCCGCACTGCACCGTTGGCGAAGGTCAAACGGCTGGAAGCCTTGTGGCTGATCTCGACCCGCTCGCCGATGTCGGCGAACATGACGGTGTGCTCCCCCACCAGATCGCCGGCGCGGATGGTGGCAAAGCCGATGGTGTTGCGATCCCGCTCACCGGTGATCCCCTCACGGCCATAGACGGCGCACTCTTTCAGATCCCGGCCCAGGGTTTTCGCCACCACTTCCCCCATGGAGAGCGCGGTGCCGGACGGTGCATCCACCTTGTGTCTGTGGTGCCCCTCGATGATCTCGATGTCGGTGTACTCCCCCATCACCCTGGCCGCCTGCTCCAACAGCTTGAACACCAGGTTGACCCCGACCGAGTAGTTGGAGGCGAAGACGATGCCGATCTGCTTGCCCGCCTCGTGCAGGGCCGCCTTGCCCGCGTCGTCGAAACCTGTGGTGCCGATAACCATCTGCTTGCCATGCGCCAGTGCAAAGGCGAGGTTCGCCAGAGTCACCTCGGGGCGGGTGAAGTCGATGATGAGATCGAACTCGTCCTTCACCTTCTCCAGACTGTCGCTGATGATGACGCCAAGGCGCCCCAGGCCGTTGAGTTCACCCGCATCCAGACCCATCACGGCAGAGCCCGGTCGTTCCAGCGCCGCTCCCACCACCACGCCCTCGGCGTTGGCGATAGCCTCCAGCAGCACCTTGCCCATACGACCATTACAGCCCATCACGGCCACACGGATCGGATTGTCCATCTCCACCCTCTCATCTCTTTATTATGGAAAGAGACCGTTTTACCAGCCCGCGTCCCCTTTGAAAAGCCCGATCTGGCCCGCCAAACCACCCCGACGTTTAAACGATAAATTCATTAAAAACAGAATAAATAACGGAATAACCAGACAAGTCAGAATCTCGAAGCAAAAAGCCCTATCCATCTGGACGGCTATCTTGACCCGGGCGGGCCGACTCACTACTGTTGGCCCCCCATGGTGGCAGGATGCCCGCCCTGTGCCCGCCCTGGAGGCGCCACAGGCAACGACAGGAGGTCATTGTTCAAGTTTCGAGGAACACATGATCCAGACCCAACCCCGTGCCAGAGCCCTGCTGCCCCTTCTGGTCTTTCTTGCCCTCTTCATCGGTACCGGTACCTGGCTGACCCTGCAGGGGGTCGAGTTCGCCTTCTACCAGCTCCCCGCCCCCGTTGCCGCCCTGCCCGCCGTCATGCTGGCCCTGCTGATGGGACGCGAGGGGTTCAACAAGAACCTCGAGACCTTCTTCAAGGGAGTGGGCGAGAGCAACATCATGGCCATGTGCCTCATCTATTTGCTGGCGGGCGCCTTCGCCACCGTGGCCAAGGCCACCGGCGGGGTGGATGCCACGGTCGCCCTCGGCCTCTCCCTCATTCCGGGCTGGTGCCTGCTGCCGGGGCTCTTCCTCATCTCTGCCTTCATTGCCACCGCCATGGGTACCTCCATGGGCACCATCGGCGCCGTGGCACCGGTGGCGCTCGGCGTCGCCCATGCCGCCGGCATCGATCCGATGCTGATGGCGGGGACCATCCTCTCCGGCGCCATGTTCGGGGACAACCTCTCCATCATCTCCGACACCACCATCGCCGCCACCCGCAGCCAGGGCTGCGAGATGAAGGACAAGTTTCGCGAGAACATCAAGATTGCCGCCCCCGCCGCCGTGCTGGTGATCCTGCTCTATCTGGTGCTGGGCTCCACCGGTGAAGCGCCGGCCCCCACCGCCGAGGCGGACTTGCTCAAGGTCGCCCCCTATCTGCTGATCCTGGTGCTGGCCCTCTCTGGCATGAACGTCTTCATGGTACTGGGGCTCGGCATCCTGGCGGCCGGTGGCGTGGGGCTGCTTGGCAGCTACTCCCTCGGCCAGTTCAGCAAGGACATCTATCAGGGCTTTACCAGCATGCAGGAGATCTTCCTGCTCTCCATGCTCATCGGCGGTCTGGGTGCCCTGATGGAACGCCAGGGGGGGCTCGCATGGATAAGTGAGCGCATCGCCGCCCTGATTGCCCGCTTCACCCGCCACCACGATGGCGAGCAGAACGAAAAGGCGGCCGAGCTCGGCATCGCCGGCGTGGTGAGCCTCACCAACCTGTGCACCGCCAACAACACCGTGGCCATCATAGTCGCGAGCAAGGTGGCCAGGGATCTGGCGGACCATCACGGGGTCACCCCGCGCCGCGCCGCCTCCATGCTGGACATCTTCTCCTGCGTGGTACAGGGGCTGATTCCCTGGGGCGCCCAGGCGCTGCTGCTGGGTTCCATCTTCGCCCTCTCGCCGATCCTGGTCGTGAGCATGAGCTTCTACCCCATGGCGCTGGCCCTGGCCGCCATCGTGGCCGTTTTCCTCAAGCACCAGATGGGCGCAGTGGCTCCCGCCCCCCACCGTTCCTGACGCCCGACCTCAGGGGCCGCCCGGCTGGCGGCCCCGCCATCGGCTTTTCATCCCGTCGGCCCCTTGCTAAGGTAGCGCCAGCCCACCTTTGCCCAGGAGTCCCCATGCCGGATCCCCAACCCGAACGCCAGAACCTGCGCCAGCTCATTCGCCAGCGCAGAAAAAGCCTGAGTCAGGCCGAGCAGCAGGCGGCGGCCCAGCAGTTGGTCGAACGCTTCCAGGAACACCCCGGCATCCTCGCGGCCAGGCGCATCGCCCTCTATCTGGCCAACGACGGGGAGCTCGATCCCCTGCCCGCCATCCACTGGCTGTGGGCCCGGCAAAAGGAGGTCTACCTGCCGGTGCTGCACCCCTTCACCCCGGGTCACCTGCTCTTCTTGCGCTACACCGCCACCACCCCCATGACCCGCAACCGCTACGGCATCGCCGAGCCCGAGCTCGACGTGCAGCAGGTGCTGCCCCACAGCATGCTGGACATCATCTGCACCCCGCTGGTGGCCTTCGATGAGGCTGGCAACCGCCTCGGCATGGGGGGCGGCTACTACGATCGCACCCTCGCCTGCTGGCACGAGCACCAGCTCGGCCCAAGACCTCTGGGGCTCGCCCACGACTGCCAGCAGGTGGATGCCGTCCCCCGGGAGCAGTGGGACGTGCCGCTCCCCCAGATCATCACCCCCAGCCGCAGCTGGCACTTTGCCTGATGAGACGGGGGCGCCCCCTTCGGTTCAATAAACAGGCAAACGATTTACATCTTGGGGATTTTTGCGCCGGAACGTGAGCACCATGGTCGCTCTGGGGGGGATGCTTGGATATAATGCGCCCGCTTTTTCCATAAGGATCCATCATGACTCAAGATGAAATGAAGAAGGCGGCCGGTTGGGCTGCGCTCAAATACGTGGTACCCGGCACCATCGTCGGGGTGGGCACCGGCTCTACCGTCAATCACTTCATCGACGCACTGGCGACCATGAAAGACCAGATCAAGGGCGCGGTGTCGAGCTCCATCGCCTCCACCGAGCGCCTCAAGGGTCTCGGCATCCCGGTGTTTGACCTCAACGACATCGATGCCCTCTCCGTCTACGTGGATGGTGCCGACGAGATCAACGCCAGCCGCGACATGATCAAGGGGGGCGGCGCCGCCCTGACCCGCGAGAAGATCGTCGCCGCCGTGGCCGACCAGTTCATCTGCATCATCGACAACACCAAGACCGTCGACGTGCTGGGCACCTTCCCCCTGCCGGTGGAAGTGATCCCCATGGCCCGCGAATACGTGGCCCGCGAGATCCGCGCCCTTGGCGGCAACCCGGTGTGGCGTGAAGGGGTGGTGACCGACAACGGCAACATCATCCTGGACGTCAAGGGCATGGCCATCACCGATGCCAAGGCTCTGGAAACCCGCCTCAACAGCATCGTGGGCGTGGTCACCAACGGCCTGTTCGCCCACCGTGGCGCCGACGTTGTGCTGATCGGCACCCCCGAGGGTGTGATCACCAACTAAGGCCTGCTCCCCGGACCTCCCCCTCCGGGCAAGCCCCCGCCCGGGTCAGTCAACCTGACTGCCCCAAATGGACAACGGCGCCTCATGGCGCCGTTTCTGGTTATCCCTCAATGGCTTGTAGCAGCACATCTGCAACAATCGTTGATAACTTCAAAGAATTTGACTTTCGTCACAAATATTCCCTCTCCCAAACGTTTTTGCTACTTTACGGTTTTCTTCACACTGCAAGCCTGAACGCATTTTTCAAAACAATAGAGGGAACGTCATGACAGTCAAGTTTTCGCTGGACAAGGATAAGATCAAGGTACTGCTGCTGGAGGGAGTCCATCCCAACACGGTGGAGACCTTTCGGGCAGCCGGCTACACCAATGTGGAATATCTGAAGACGTCCCTGTCGGAAGAGGAGTTGATCGAGCGCATTCGTGACGTGCATTTTGTGGGCCTGCGTTCACGCACCCAGATCACCGAGAAGGTGCTGGATGCCGCCACCAAGCTGGTGGCCATCGGCTGCTTCTGCATCGGCACCAACCAGGTCTCCCTCGACGCCGCCCACGTGCGCGGCATCCCCGTCTTCAACGCCCCCTTCTCCAACACCCGCTCCGTGGCCGAACTGGTACTGGGGGAGATCCTGCTGCTGCTGCGCGGCATTCCCGAGAAGAACGCCAAGTGCCATCGCGGCGTTTGGGAGAAGCTGGCCAACCGCAGCGTCGAAGCCCGCGGCAAGAAGCTCGGCATCATCGGCTACGGCCACATCGGCACCCAGCTTGGCATCATCGCCGAGATGATCGGCATGAAGGTCTATTACTACGACATCGAGAACAAGCTCTCCCTTGGCAACGCCATCCAGGTGCCGAACCTGGTGGAACTGCTCAACATGTCTGACGTCATCAGCCTGCACGTACCGGAAACCGCCTCCACCAAGGATCTCATCGGTGCAGAGCAACTTCGCATGATGAAACCGGGCGCCATCTTCATCAACGCCTCCCGCGGCACCGTGGTGGACATCGACGCCCTGGCCGACGTCATCAAGAGCGGCCACCTCTCCGGCGCCGCCATCGACGTCTTCCCGGTGGAGCCCAAGTCCAACAACGAGGAGTTCCTCACCCCGCTGCGCGGCCTGGACAACGTGATCCTGACCCCCCACATCGGCGGCTCCACCCAGGAAGCCCAGGAAAACATCGGTCTGGAAGTGGCCAACAAGCTGGTCAAATACTCCGACAACGGCTCCACCCTCTCCGCGGTCAACTTCCCGGAGGTCTCCCTGCCCGGCCACAAGGGCTCCAGCCGCCTGCTGCACATTCACCGCAACCAGCCCGGCGTGATGAACCAGATCAACCAGATCTTCGCCGACGAGGGGATCAACATCGCCGGTCAGTACCTGCAGACCAGCAGCGAGATCGGTTACGTGGTCATCGACGTCGAAACCGAGCACAGCGAGAAGGCCCTGGCCCGTCTCAAAGAGATCAATGGCACCATCCGTGCCCGGATCCTGCACTGATAAGCCCTTATCTGCGCAGCAAAAAGCCCGTCGTGACGACGCAATGCTGTTCACTTAAGCGGAGCCGCATAGCGATTTACCGGAAAACGGGTCTTTGATATCTTCACCGCCCTGGGTCTCGATGGCCTGGGGCGTTTTTCTATGAACA
>NZ_JAPDBZ010000108.1:0-13705 GCF_027705505.1 Aeromonas sp. QDB56 | reverse complement strand
GAGAGTATAAGATCACACCCAGATCGGTCGGTCAAATCCTCTTAACATTGCTTCAAAACGTTCACGATCTCGCCCTGTGTTGATAACCGATGGGCATGCCGACACTGGAGTAGGCATCCATCATCTGCTCTGCAGTGATCACCTCGATCTGGTTGGGATAGGTGTCGAGCCGATAGAATTTGGCGACCCGGGCTATCTCCTGGTGATAAAGCTCCAGCAGATCGAAGTTCCAGTCAGGACCATCGTCCAGCGGCGCTATCTTTCTTGCGGTTTCTACCATATGTGATCCCTCAAGCCGCTTGCTTCTTGAACAATTCCCGGAACACCGGATAAATGTCCTCGACCTTGCGAATGTGCTCCATGGCGAAGTGGGCGTATTGCTCTGCCACCGCCTCATATTCGTGCCACAGGGTCTGGTGGGCGCGGGTAGTGATCTCGATGTAGGAGTAGTAACGCACCCGCGGCATGATGTCGCGCATCAGGATCTCCCTGCACTGGGGTGAGTCATCGGCCCAGTTGTCACCATCAGAGGCCTGCGCCGCATAGATGTTCCACTGGTTGGCGGGATAACGTTCGTTGATGATGTCGTTCATCATCTTGAGCGCACTGGAGACGATGGTGCCGCCGGTCTCCTGGGAGTAGAAGAACTCGTGCTCGTCCACCTCCTTGGCCTGGGTGTGGTGGCGGATGTAGACCACCTCGACATTCTTGTAAGTCCGGCTCAGGAATAGATAAAGCAGGATATAGAAACGCTTGGCCATCTCCTTGGTAGCCTGATCCATGGAACCGGAGACGTCCATCAGGCAGAACATCACCGCCTGGCTCGAGGGGACGGGCCGTTTGACAAAGTTGTTGAATTTGAGGTCGAAGGTGTCGATAAAGGGGACCGCATCGATGCGTCGTTTCAGCTCCCTGATCTCTTTTTCAAGTTGCGCCATTTCGGCGAAATGGTCGTTGGGCTCGCAAGCCAGCTGGGCCAGGCGCTCCTCCAGTTCACGCAACTGACGTTTCTTGCCTGCCTGCAGCGCCATGCGCCGCGCCAGCGAATTTTGCAGGGAGCGCACCACGTTGATGTTGGCAGGCACCCCGTTGGAGGTGTAGCCGGCCCGATAGGTCTTCATCTCCATCAGCTGGTTGAGCTGGGTCTTTTGCAGCCGCGGCAGCTCCAGATCCTCGAACAGCAAGTCCAGGTACTCGTCCTTGGAGATCTGGAAGACGAAATCATCGACTCCCTCTCCTTGATCCGAAGCCTGGCCCTCGCCACTCCCTTGGCCGCCGCCACCCCCTTTGGGCCGGTCAATCTTGTCACCAGATACGAACTGGTCGTTGCCTGGATGCACCATCTCCCGTTTGCCGCCATGACCCTGATGAAAATGGGGTTCCCCGATGTCCTTGGTCGGGATGCTGATGCTCTCACCCTTGTCCACGTCCTGAATGCTGCGCTTGGAGACAGCATCCGAGACCGCTTGTTTTATCTGCTTCTTGTAGCGGCGGATGAAGCGCTGCCGATTGACAGCGCTTTTGTTTTTGCCGTTGAGCCTGCGGTCGATAAAATGCGCCATAACTCCCCCTTGAACACGGCAGGGTCAGGATGACTTGCGTACCCTGAGATACCACTCGGAGAGCAGCCGCACCTGTTTACGTGTGTAGCCTTTCTCCATCATCCGTTCGACAAAGTTATCGTGCTTCTTCTGCTCCTCAGCCGAGGTTTTGCTGTTGAAGGAGATAACCGGCAGCAGCTCTTCCGTGTTGGAGAACATCTTCTTCTCGATCACGGTGCGCAGCTTCTCGTAACTGGTCCAGTTGGGGTTACGGCCTGCATTGTTGGCCCGGGCACGCAGCACGAAGTTGACGATTTCGTTGCGGAAATCTTTCGGGTTGCTGATCCCGGCAGGTTTTTCAATTTTCTCCAGCTCGCTGTTGAGAGACGCTCTGTCAAACAGCTGGCCGGTTTCTGGGTCACGATACTCCTGATCCTGGATCCAGAAGTCGGCGTAGGTGACGTAGCGATCGAAGATGTTCTGACCGTACTCTGAATACGACTCGAGGTAGGCGGTCTGGATCTCCTTGCCGATGAACTCGACGTAGCGCGGAGTCAGGTAACCCTTGATGAACTCCAGATAGCGATCGTGCAGCTCTTGCGGGAACTGCTCGCGCTCTATCTGCTGCTCCAGCACATAGAAGAGGTGCACCGGGTTGGCTGCCACTTCCGCGTGGTCGAAGTTGAAGACACGGGAGAGGATCTTGAACGCGAAACGGGTGGAAAGGCCGTTCATGCCCTCGTCAACCCCCGCATAATCCCGGTACTCCTGATAGCTTTTCGCTTTGGGATCCGTGTCTTTGAGACTCTCGCCGTCATAGACTCGCATCTTGGAATAGAGGCTGGAGTTTTCCGGCTCCTTGAGCCGCGACAGCACCGAGAACTGGCCCAGCAACTCCAGAGTACCCGGTGCGCATTTGGCCTCGGTCAGCTCGCTGTTGAACAGCAGTTTTTCATAGATCTTCACCTCTTCCGAGACGCGCAGGCAGTAGGGCACCTTGACGATGTAAACACGGTCGAGGAAGGCTTCGTTGTTCTTGT
Organism: Aeromonas sp. QDB56; assembly: GCF_027705505.1. Lineage (NCBI taxonomy): Bacteria > Pseudomonadati > Pseudomonadota > Gammaproteobacteria > Aeromonadales > Aeromonadaceae > Aeromonas > Aeromonas sp. QDB56. Next base: position 11,124 of record NZ_JAPDBZ010000108.1, on the reverse strand, counting down.
TGTTGCGGAACTGCTGCCACTCGGATTCGTTGGAGTGGGCCAGCAGGATGCCGTCGAAGGGGAGGGCGGAGAGCCCTTCGGTACCGTTGTAGTTCCCCTCTTGCGTCGCCGTCAGCAGCGGGTGCAGCACCTTGATGGGGGCCTTGAACATCTCGACGAACTCCATCATCCCCTGGTTTGCCTTGCATAGCGCACCGGAGTAGGAGTAAGCATCGGCATCATCCTGGGCGAAGTGTTCCAGCATGCGGATATCGACCTTGCCGACCAGGGAGGAGATGTCCTGGTTGTTGTCGTCCCCCGGTTCGGTTTTGGCGATGGCGATCTGATCGAGGATGGAGGGGTTCACCTTCTCCACCTTGAACTTGGTGATGTCGCCGCCAAACTCGTGAAGGCGCTTGGCGACCCAGGGAGACATGATGGGGCGCAGATAACGGCGAGGGATGCCGTACTCCTTCTCGAGGATTTCGCCATCTTCGTCGATGTCAAACAGGCAGAAGGGGTGATCATTCACTGGTGAGCCCTTGATGCGATAGATGGGCACTTTTTGCATCAGGGATTTGAGTTTCTCTGCCAGCGAGGATTTACCGCCGCCAACCGGTCCGAGCAGATAGAGGATCTGTTTCTTCTCTTCCAGACCCTGAGCGGAATGTTTGAGATAGGAGACAATCTGTTCGATGGCTTCTTCCATGCCATAGAAGTCTTTGAAAGCGGGATAACGCGCGACGACGCGGTTGGAAAAGAGACGGCTGAGACGTGGATTGGTCGAGGTGTCGATCATTTCCGGCTCGCCGATGGCGGTCAGCAGACGTTCGGCGGCAGAGGCGTAGCAGGATTTGTCCTGTTTGCACATATCCAGAAACTCCTGGATGCTGTACTCCTCCTCTCTGGCCTTCTCATACCGCTGTTGATAGTGCTCGAAGATGCCCATAACTTAGCCCTCGTTATAGTCGCTTGCCCTGAAAAAGAGTGGATCACTACTTTTGTTCTGTTTACCTCTTAAGCCTAGTCAACAGCCCCCAGTAATCCATCGCCATCATTGGTTTAAGTTTGTGCGGGAGCTTCCCGATCCTCGTGCGGGAAGAAGCAGTAAGTGACATACCTATGTTACTGACTGTTAAATTATTTTTGCCACGACAGTGATGCAAATGTCAAAGACATAAAAAATAAATCTTTGTGTGCCAGAGGGAGAAAATGGTGACGCTCTGTTTTGTCAGGGGGCGGTGCCAGCAAGGGCAAGGGCGGCAGGGAATAGAGGGTAAAAAGACGTGTCGCTTACGTCAACGTAATGTTACTTGCTTGGTGCTTTTGCTCTAATTTTTACATTGACGCTACATTCTGGCTGCTCTAGATTGGTCCTGTGTCGAGCAGTCATCGCTTTAGCAAGAGAGTGGGTGATTGTGCAGATACTAAGCTCTGTTTAAGCACGTTTCCGTTGGCTTGACCCTCGCATCCGCGAGGGTCTTATTTTTTCAGCGCCTGAACGGCGCCAAACCTGCAAGCTCAGGATTCGGCGGGATAGAGGGCTGACACCACCGCCAGCACCTCGGCGAAGGGATGGTTCGCCAACTGGCCAAAACCGGCCAGATCCCTGGCCTTTAGACGGGTGGTCAGCGGGGTGGCGATGCCACACAGGAAACGGGTCAGGATCCTGGGATGGCGCTGATGGCACAGGGCGATCAGCGGATCGCACCAGGCGCGCAAACCGTGCTCGTTGGGCAAGCCCGGTGATGGCAACGGCGGCAACACGGCGATCTCTCCCCGGCAGACGGAACAGTGCCCGCAGCGCTCGGGGGCGGCGTCGTCGGCAAAATAGCGGGCAAGCTCATGGCTGAGGCAGGTGGTCGAGGTGAAAAAGGCCAGCAGTGCCTGAAGGCGGGCCAGCTCGCTCTGCTCTTTCTTTTCAAACAATCCATGCAGCTCTTCGGCCAGGGTCACGGTATCGATTTGCTGGCTCAGCACCCGATAGAGCTCGGTCATCTGCTTGCTTTCAAGCTCGATCCAACCCTGCTGCTGCAGGTAGTCCAGCGCCGCCGCGGCGCGCTGGCGTTCTCCCTGATATCCCTGCCACAGCGCTTCGAAGTCCATGGTGCACCAGGTGCGCGCCTGGGGGGCGCAGGCAAAGACCTGCTCCAGGAACTGGCGGCGTTCGGAATTGAAACGAGCGAGGATCGCCTGTTTTTCCAGTACGAACCTGAAACGGTACTCGGCAAAGTAGCTGTAGGCCGGTGCAATGACCCCCGCCATCTCCAGATAGACCAGCAGGGTCTTGAGGGGCAGTTGGCGAATGTTGGTCTCGTTGGAGAGGCGCAGCAGGCTGAATTCCCACTCGGCGCCGCTCTGGCGCACGATATCGAGCAAGTGCGCGATGGCGTCCCTGTCCGGCGTATCCCCATAGACGAAGTTTTCCAGTACCGGCAACTGGGCGCGGCTCGCCAGCACGGTGCAGCGGGAGGGAAGCCCGTCACGTCCGGCGCGGCCTATCTCCTGGCTGTAGTTCTCGATGGACTTGGGCAGGTCGTAGTGAATGACCCGGCGAATGTCGGCCTTGTCGATGCCCATGCCAAAGGCGATGGTGGCCACGATGCAGTCGAGTCTGCCAGCCATGAAGTCATGCTGGATCTGGCTGCGCAGGGCGGGATCGAGCCCCGCATGGTAGGCGCATGCCCGGATGCCGCTGGCCTGTAGCTGCGCGGCGCACTGCTCTGCGCTGTGTTGCAGAGTCACGTAGACGATGGTGGGGGCGGCCGGATTCCGGTGCAGCTCCTCGCGCAGCCATGTATCGCGGGCACTGCCGGCCAGCGGGAGGACGGCCAGATCCAGATTGGGTCTGTAGAAACCGGTGACCACCAGATCGTCCCGGTCGATGGCAAATTTTGCCTGCATGTCCGCCATGACGGCCGGGGTGGCGGTGGCGGTCAGCAACAGCACCTGGGGAATGGCCAGTTCACGGCGATGATCCGGCAGCTTGAGGTAGTCGGGGCGAAAGTTGTGGCCCCACTCCGAGATGCAGTGGGCCTCGTCCACCACCAGCAGTGACAGGGGGATGTGGGCGATGAAGCGGCGAAAGCGCTCATTTTTGAGGCGCTCCACCGAAATCATCAGGATCTTGAGCTGGCCATCGCTGGCCTGCTGCATCACGCGCCGGCTCTCTTCCGCTGTCTGGCTGGAGTCCAGAGTGGCGGCGGCGATCCCCTTGCTGCGCAAAAAGGCGAGCTGATCGTGCATCAGGGCCAGCAGGGGAGAGATGACCAGGGTCAGGTGGGGCAGTGCGAGGGCGGGCAATTGATAACAGAGGGATTTCCCCGCGCCAGTCGGGAAGATGGCTGCGGCGCTCTTGCCGGCCAGCAGACGACTGATCACCGCTTCCTGCCCGGGCCGCAAGCGATCAAAGCCGAAGTGTCGGGTCAATAAAGAGGTGATCATGGCAAGGCTCCCTGAAAAAGGGCGTCATCATATCACTTCTGGCCCAGTGGTGGCCGATGATCGGACTGGTTTGGTGACATTTTGACCGTGGTTGATATTGTGTTATCACATTGTTGTAGATTTTTTGTGAGGTAACCCTGATATTTTTCAGTGATTATGTGGAAAAAAACCATGGCAGATGGGATATTCTTGTCCGCAACCCCACGCGAACGGGACAGATCCACCAGAAGAGCTGCCCACGGCGTCACCGTCAACGGACCGGTGCCAATGCGCGGGGCTGGTTGCCAACAGGACTAATGATTCACGCACCATGAGTGCACAGGGACTACTTGATGACACAACAACACCCCCTCATTCGACTGGTCAACAGCACCAGTCTGGTTAGCCAGATCCTAGTCGGTCTGGTATTCGGTATCCTTCTTGCGATGTTCATGCCCGAGTGGGCCAAGGCGGCGGGTCTGCTCGGCAGCCTGTTCGTCGGCGCCCTGAAGGCCGTGGCGCCGCTGCTGGTCTTCGTGCTGGTGATGTCGGCGATCATCGGCCACAAGCAGGGTCAGAAGACCAACATGAAACCGATCCTGCTGCTCTATGTGCTGGGTACCTTCCTGGCGGCTGCCGTGGCAGTGGTGGCGAGCTTCCTCTTCCCCTCCAACCTGCATCTGGTGGCAGGCGCTACCGAGATCACGCCGCCGGGGGGCATCACGGAAGTGCTGCAGACCCTGCTGTTCAACGTGGTGACCAACCCGGTGAAAGCACTGCTGGAAGCCAACTATATCGGCATCCTGGCCTGGGCCATCGGCCTTGGTATCGCCATGCGTCACGCCAATGAGAGCACCAAATCACTGATTTCCGATGTGTCCCACGGGGTTTCCGCCATCGTCAAGGCCGTGATCCGTTGCGCTCCACTCGGCATCCTGGGCCTGGTTGCCTCCACCCTGGCTGAAACCGGCTTCGATGCGCTGTTTGGCTATGCCCAGCTGCTGGTGGTACTGATCGGCTGCATGCTGTTCATCGCCTTCGTGGTCAATCCGCTCATCGTCTTCTGGAAGATCAAGCGCAACCCCTATCCCCTGGTGCTGACCTGCCTGAAAGAGAGCGGTGTGACCGCCTTCTTCACCCGCAGCTCCGCCGCCAACATTCCGGTCAACATGGCCCTGGCCGAGAGGCTGCGCCTGCCGGAAGACACCTATGCGGTCTCCATCCCGCTGGGGGCCACCATCAACATGGCCGGCGCCGCCATCACCATTACCGTGCTCTCCATGGCGGCGGTGCATACCCTGGGGATGGAAGTGGACATGGCAACCGCCATTCTGCTCTCCGTCGTCGCCACCATCAGTGCCTGTGGCGCTTCCGGTGTGGCGGGCGGCTCCCTGCTGCTGATCCCGCTGGCGTGCAGCCTGTTCGGTATCAGCAACGACATCGCCATGCAGGTGGTGGCCGTTGGCTTCATCATCGGGGTGTTGCAGGATTCCGCCGAAACGGCCCTCAACAGCTCCACCGACGTGCTGTTCACTGCGGCCGCCTGCATGGCCGAGGATGAGAGCCTGCTGGATGCCGCCCCGGTCCCCAGCCGCGAAGCTTGATCCCCTCAGACTTTCCGCTCTGCACAGGCGCCCTCTTCGGAGGGCGCTTTTTATTTGCGCGCGCGTCAGGCGCCCTGCACCTTCTCGCCGTGTCATGGCACTGACAGTGCTCGGATCCCCCTGTGTGATTTCCCGGGAGGGGCCCGTTGGCCGCCTTACGTGTTCTCGCCACCGCCAACAAGCCATTCCCTGTACCCGCGTGCCCGGCACTGCATTCGGCAGGGCATATCGGGCTGTTTGTGCTGTCAGCATGGCGGCCTGTGGCATCCCCTCTGGTGACCGAAGGGGTCATCTGCTCTTCGGACGCTGTACGGGAAGCCCGGTCAAGGCCCTCTCGGCGGTTTGCCTGCGCCCTGTGGCCGGTATTTTCCTTGAATGCCTTGAAGAAAGGCTCAATTGGGTGGGGATCTGGGCTCTCTGGGCTAAACCCCGAAGATCGGGCGTTCCTGGTAAGGACAAGGGCTCTGGTGTTCTGTCTGGCAAGGCAAATGGCGTGCGGCAGATGACGGGATAACGCAGCACGCCTTGGTCGTGTGCCATGGGGAAAGGAATATGAGCGGCAAGCTGTCACCAAGGGGAAAGAGAGTGAATGAAAGGGCTGTCTTTGATCTGAGGGGCTCTGATCATCTGAGTCCAGTGTCTGATGATCATAACGAACACAGCCCGGCAGAGGAGATCTGCCGGGCTGTGGGAGGCGCCGGGCCAGATGCTGGCCCGACGGTATCGCAGGAAGGCTTAGCCGACCAGTTGATAGAGGATGGCGGAGATGGCGATGAGGCCCATGGTCGCCACGAAGACGTTGCTGATCTGACCCTGGTATTTCGCCATGGCCGGAACGCGCTTGATGGCGTACATGGGCATGAGGAACAGGATGGTGGCGATGATGGGGCCACCCAGGGATTCGATCATCCCGAGGATGGAGGGGTTGATCACGGCCACGCCCCACAGGGTCAGGATGAAGAAGGCGATGATGAACAGCTCCACTTTCTTGTGGTTCGGTGCCTTGCCGGAGCTGCGCATGTTCTGGACGATCATCCCTTTCAGACCTTCACGGGCACCCAGATAGTGGCCGAAGAAGGAGGAGACGATGGCCACGAAGGCAACCAGCGGACCGAAGTAGGAGATGATGGGGCTCGCATGCTGGTTGGCCAGGTAGGAGAGCACGGCGATGTTCTGGGACTTGGCTTCTGCCAGCTGGGCCGGCGTCAGGCTCATCACGCAGGAGAAGACGAAGAACATCACGAAGCCCAGCAGAATGATGGCGGTGCGCTTGAGGATGGCGTCGGACTTGGCGACGGCATGCTCACCGTGATCACGGCGCTGAGCCAGGGCGAAGCTGGAGATGGCCGGGCTGTGGTTGAAGGAGAACACCAGCACCGGGATGGTCAGCCACAGGGTGGTGGCGAAATCCTTGGTGCTCGGCATTTCATTCAGGGCCGCACCGGTCCAGTCCGGGATCAGGTACAGGGAGATGCCCGCCAGAATGGCGATGAGCGGATAGACCAGGAACTCGGTCACTTTCAGCATCAGCTTCTCGCCAGCCAGCATCACGGACATCATGACCATGATGAGCACGATGGAGAGGATCCAGCGCGGGGGCGGCGTCATCTGCAACTGGTTGACCAGGAAGCTTTCCACCGTGTTGGTGATGCCCACGCCGTAGATCAGCACGATGGGGTAGATGGCAAAGAAGTAGAGCAGGGTGATCAATTTACCGGCACCCACGCCGAAGTGCTCTTCCACCACCTGGGTGATGTCGGCATTGGGCTGCTTGGAGGAGAGCACGAAGCGCGCCAGACCACGGTGTGCCAGGTAGGTCATGGGGCCGACCAGCAGCGCCATCACTACCAGCGGCCAGAAGCCACCCATGCCGGCGTTGATGGGCAGGAACAGGATGCCTGCACCGACGGCGGTACCGAACAGGCTGATCACCCAGGTGGTGTCTTGTTTACTCCAAGCGCGAGATTGGACCGAGCTGATTCCTTGCTCCTGTGCGGCTGCAACATCCTGTGCGCCAGTGACAGTATTGGACATGTATCTCACCCCGAATGTGTGGTTTTAATTAGTCGGCGCAAGAATACTTTCTTTTTAATCAAAAATGTTGATCAAATTCACCTTTGTGCGGCTAAAACCCGTACTTTCTTGTAGAAATGTGATCAAAAGAATAAAAAATAAAAATTTATTTATCAAATGCAGTGTTATTTGAATGTTAACTGGATAATTTCCCACCTCATCATGTTGTCGAAATGTTATGCCGAGATGTGTTGGGCAAGCTGGCGGATCATGCTGGCAGTGGCTCCCCAGATGAAAGATTGCTCCCAAGGGATCCAATAGATGGTGTGACGTCCGTCCGCCCTTGGCAGGCTCAGGGCTATGTGCTGCCCCGGATCCAGCACGTGGGCGAGGGGGACTTCGAAGGCCTGGGCCACCTCGTCCTGGCTCAGGGTCAGCCCGTAGCCTGGGTCGAGCATGGCGAGGACCGGCAGCACATCGTAGCGCGAGACGGTATTGAGAGGGGTGAGGCTGCCGATGATCCGGATCTGGGAGGGGGGAATGCCAAGCTCCTCCTCGGTTTCCCTGAGCGCGGTGTGAATGAGGTCCCGGTCTTCCGGGTCCTGGCGCCCGCCGGGAAAGCTGATCTGTCCCGGGTGGTGGCGCAGGGCGGCGCTGCGGCGCGTCAGCAGCAGGTGCAGGCCCTCGGGGCGCTCCACCAGGGGGATCAACACGGCAGCAGGTTTGAGCCCGGCCAGTGCCAGGCGATGGGCGGGGGCGGGGCGCTGCAGCAAAAAGCGGGTCAGCAGCTCGGCACTCGTCATCTCCATGGGTCTCCTTGTGTCGGCCCCGCAGGGCCGGATGGGATCAAAGGGCATCGAGCAGTGGCAGGATGCGGGCCACCTTGTCGTAGGTTTCCTGATATTCGGCGTCGGGATCGGAGTCGGCGATGATGCCGCCCCCCGCCCAGCAGTGCAGCTGACCGGCTTCGGCGATCAGGGTACGGATGCAGATGCTGGTATCCATCCTTCCGTGCTGACTCAGATAACCGATGCTGCCGCAGTAGGCATTGCGCCGCACCGGCTCCAGCTCCTCGATGATCTCCATCGCCCGGATCTTGGGAGCCCCTGTGATGGAGCCGCCGGGGAAGCAGGCCCGCAGCAGATCCACTTCTTGCCAGCGCGCATCCAGTTCTCCGTGAATGGTGGAGACCAGATGATGCACCGCCGGGAAGGATTCCACGGCAAAGAGATGCGGCACAGTGACCGATCCCGGCAGGCTCACCCGGCCGATGTCGTTGCGCAGCAGATCGACGATCATCAGGTTCTCCGATCTGTCCTTGTCGGCGCTGGCGAGTGACTCGGCCACCCTGGCATCCTGGGCGGGATCCGGGTGGCGAGGCCGGGTGCCCTTGATGGGCTTGGTCTCGATATGGCGCTTGTCGAGCAGCAGGAAACGCTCCGGGGAGAGGCTCAGAATGGCGCTGTGCGGCAGGCGGACAAAGGCGGAGAACGGCGCCTTGTTGGCGGCGCTCAGGGTTAGATAGGCGGACCATTCATCTCCCTGATAAGGGGCGCTGAAGCGCTGGGTCAGGTTGATCTGGTAACAATCCCCCGCCGCCAGATAGGCCTGGATACGGGCAAACTTGTCCCCGTATTCGGCCCGCGTCATGTTGCTCTGCCAGGGGCCGGTCAGGCGAAGGGGGAGGGTGGTTCGTTCGCGCTGCGCCATCAGCCAGTCGAGCCTGCGGGCGAGGCCGGCTTCATCACCCCAGTGGGCCAGTTGCCAGTGTCCCGTCGCGACATTTCGCAGCAGCGCCCAGTCGTAGATCCCGACCGCCATGTCGGGCACTTGGATGTCCTGTTGCGCCACTGCGGGCAGACGCTCGAATCGTCGGCCCAGATCGTAGCCAAAGAGTCCCAGGGCTCCCCCGATAAACGGCAATCCCGAGTCATCCTCAACGCGCTCCCCAAGCAGGGCTTGCTGGGTCTTGGCGAGCAGGGCGAGGGGATCGCCGTCATGATGGTGCTGGTGGTTATCCTGGGTGAGGCAGGTGCTGGTACCCCGGGTTTCCAGGGTGGCAAGCGGATCGGCGCTGATGATGTCAAAACCGTTGTCAGCCCCCAGGGGGCCGGCGGATTCCAGCAGGATGGCCCAGGGTTGGTGTTGCAGGCAGGCGAACCAGGTGTGGAGCGAGGCCTGCGGGTCGAAATGGTGGATATGCAGTCTTGGTTTCATTTTTTGTTACATAGGCAACAGTTTGCGCCCGGCTCCCTAGCCGGTTCCGGTGGTCAAGCGTATCATGGCCGCCGGCATTTTTAAGAAAAACACCGTTATAAAAACACGCCGCAGTCTGCCGGCTCCAGGTGCATTTGCCACCTGCCGAAGGCCCGGCTCATATGGAAGCCCTTGCTCGCGCAAGCGATAACAAGGACCAGTGAGGATGATATGAGCATCATTAGAAAACAGGACTTTATCGATTCCATTGCTGACGCCCTGCAGTACATCTCCTTCTACCACCCCCTCGATTTCGTGCAGGCCGCCAAGGCCGCCTATGACCGCGAGATCAACCCGGCCGCCAAGGATGCCCTGGCCCAGATCCTGATCAACTCCCGCATGTCTGCCGAAGGTCATCGCCCGCTCTGTCAGGACACCGGTATCGTCACCTGCTTCGTCAAGATCGGCATGCAGGTACAGTGGGACAGCGACATGACGGTCCAGGAGATGGTGGATGAGGGCACCCGCCGCGCCTACACCAATCCGGACAACCCGCTGCGCGCCTCCGTGCTGGCGGATCCGGCCGGCAGCCGCAAGAACACCAAAGACAATGCCCCCGCTGTCGTGCACATCGACATGATCCCCGGCGACAAGGTGGAAGTGAGTATCGCGGCCAAGGGCGGCGGCTCCGAAAACAAATCGAAGATGGTGATGCTCAACCCCTCCGACGACATCGTGGAGTGGGCGCTCAAGACGGTGCCGACCATGGGGGCTGGCTGGTGCCCGCCCGGCATGCTCGGCATCGGCATCGGCGGCACCGCCGAGAAGGCGGCGGTGCTCGCCAAGGAAGCCCTGATGGAGCACATCGACATCCAGGAGCTAATTGCCCGTGGTCCCGAGACTACCGAAGAGAAGCTGAGGGTCGAGCTCTATGACAAGGTCAACAAGCTCGGGATCGGTGCCCAGGGGCTGGGCGGCCTGACCACGGTGCTGGATGTGAAGGTGAAATCCGCACCGACCCACGCCGCCTCCAAGCCCGTGGTGATGATCCCCAACTGCGCCGCCACCCGTCACGTGCATTTCGAACTCGATGGCTCCGGCCCGGCGGAGCTGACACCCCCCAGGCTGGAAGACTGGCCGGAGATCACCCGTGAGTCCGGTGGCAATGTGCGCCGGGTCAACGTGGATGGTATCACCAAGGCAGAGCTTGCCAGCTGGAAGAGCGGCGATACCGTGCTGCTCTCCGGCAAGATCCTGACCGGCCGCGACGCCGCCCACAAGCGCATCGCCGACATGCTGAAAAAGGGTGAAGGACTGCCCGAAGGGGTCGATTTCACCAACCGCTTCATCTATTACGTGGGCCCGGTCGATGCGGTGCGTGACGAGGTGGTCGGCCCGGCTGGCCCCACCACGTCCACCCGGATGGACAAATTCACCGACATGATGCTGGGAGAAACCGGCCTCATCGGCATGATCGGCAAGTCCGAGCGCGGCCCCAAGACGGTCGAGAGCATCAAGCAGCACCAGGCTGTCTACCTGATGGCGGTGGGCGGCGCCGCCTATCTGGTGGCGAAAGCCATCAAGAAGGCGCGCGTGGTGGCCTTTGCCGATCTGGGGATGGAGGCCATCTACGAGTTCGAGGTGGAAGACATGCCGGTCACCGTGGCGGTCGACTCCCAGGGCAACAACATCCACGAGACCGGCCCGGCCTACTGGTCCGCCAAAATTGCCGAGCTGGAGACCAAGCTGGCTTGATCAATCGGACTTCGATGCAAACGGAGAGCGATTAGCCCCCGTACAGCAGCATGTTGAAAGGCGACCCTCGGGTCGCCTTTTTTAGGTTCATCGCGGCTTTCCGGGGAAGGCCGCCTTGATTTTCAGAAAAAAGTATTCTGAGTCCCTAAATCCA
>NZ_JAPDBZ010000107.1:0-13809 GCF_027705505.1 Aeromonas sp. QDB56 | reverse complement strand
ATCTATCAACCCCCGAAAGGGGATCAAGAGATGATCGTCACATTCGACTGTCAACGGGGGGCTGGTGAACGCTTACGCCGAAGGTGCCTTCGATCTGGCCACCACGGTAGGTACCGGGTTGATAGGACCAGTTGACGCCGAGGATGCCGGGTACATAGAGCTGGGTGTAACCACCCTTGGCGGTGACGGCGTCACCGAACTTGAATTTCAGGGCGGCGTTGGAGAGGCTGAAGCCGTTCTCGGGAACGCCGTCACCACCTGAACCCCACTTGTCGCCCCAGAAGGAGAACTCGTTCTCTTCGTTGACGCCATTGCTCTCGTCAACGGCCAGATCGTAGGCACCGAAGCCGCCCACGTCGACGCCGACCACACCCCATGCATAGCCGGAGTTGAAGTTCAGGGCTGCCTGGGTAGTGGCATGGCTCAGGTTGGAGTGGTATTTGCCATCCTGACCCGGACCGGCCTGGACGCGATCACGCTCACGCTGGAAGTAGAACAGGCCACCGGTGAGCTTGCCTTCGTCGATGAAGGCGCTGTAGGACTTGCCGTATTCCGGGCTCATCATGTCTTGAGCGGCGAACGCCATGCCGGGTGCGACCAGTGCCGCGACCACGGCAGCACTCAACGCGGCGCGCTTGAAGATCACTTTTTCCATTTGTTATTGCTCCTGATTTTATGGACTTAGCTTTTTTATCCGGCAGCCGGGTAGGCACCCGCCGCTCGGTATTTGCATTGCAATCAACACCCCGAAGGGCAAAAAAATGGTTCTCTGTCGTGCCCTTGTGCCTGATGCCTTGGCGCATCGGTCGGGGCTATCTGCATCGTTACAGTCGTTATTTTTTGGCTGTCGATCCTTGGCGATCTGACATCACCAAGAGTACGTTCGCGGTGCGAAATATCAATGTAAAGTTCCCGGCAAGTTTCAAAAATATGACCGAGTGCAAATAATCATGATTCTTGATGTGGGCACTCCAAGCCCACGTACATCGGCAATGAGAGCGCTTTCATATGGTGTTCACCGTTATCCTGTGCGGATCTTGTCGGGAAGGCAGAACTTTCTTTGTTAACTTGATGGTAACATATAATTTTGTGTCACAAAAAAAGATTCGGCCTGCTCCGGATGTGCGTCGCCGACGCAGACTGGGGAGCCTGGTCTGCAACCAGGGTGCCGGCATGGGGGAAGAGTCGCGCGGCATTGTTCCGGCCTCGCCGGCCTGTGGGCCCGGACTGGAGATCCCGGGGGCGAGTATGGGGGGAAACGCAGGCCCGGCACGGCGCCGGGCCCGGGATCAGGCCTGGCTCAGGATCCGGGGGATCTGCTGGGCCTGGTGGTGGATATGCTCCGAGACCTGTACCGAGAGGCGGCTGCCCTGGCGGGCGTGCTGGCTGATGCGACCGATGAGGGCGGCGAAGCTCGCCAGCCTGTGCTCCTGGCTCTTGGCATTGTCGGCGCCCTGCAGGGCGATGACGGCGGTGCTGCGCGCCATCTCCCGCACCGTCAGGGTGGTCTGGCGCAGCTGCTCCGCCTGCTGGCGCTGCTCGGCGGCCTCTGCGGTGATGCGGGCCAGCACGGTGGCGAGCTGATCCCCCGCCTGGGTGAGGCTCGCCAGGATTTCGGTGATCTGGCCGAGGGAGCGCTGGGTGTCGGCGGAGAGGTGGCGCACCTCGTCGGCTACCACCGCGAAGCCGCGTCCCTGCTCCCCGGCCCTGGCCGCCTCGATGGCGGCGTTGAGGGCCAGCAGGTTGGTCTGCTGGGAGATATGGCCGATGACGTCGACGATGGCGGTCACGTCCTCCACCGAGCGGGTCAGCTGGGCCAGGGCGCCGCTGCTCTCGTCGATGGCGAGCCCGGTCTGGGCGGTAGCCGTCAGCATGCCCCCGACCAGCCGCTCGCTCTGGCTCATGGAGTGTTCATTGTGCTGGGCGTGCTGGGCTATTTCGGCGGCAACCTGGTGCACCTCGCTGGCGAGCTGGTTGAGCTCCTGCATCATGGTGTCGCTCTCATCCACCGCCTGCTCCGTGGTGCGGGTGCTGTGATGGATCTCCTGCACCTGGTTGACCATCCCTTGCAGACTTTGCGACACCGCCGATAGCTGGCCCTCTTTCTGCTGCTGATCCTGTTGCAGGCGCCGTATCAGGCGGTTGTAGCTCGCGACGATGTCCGCCAGTTCGTTGCGCTCGCGCCCCGGGGTCAGCAGCTGGGCCTGACCCGTGGCGTCGAGCTGCAGGAAGGCTGCCCGCAGTTGCAGCAGGGGCCTGACCAGCCAGCGACGCTGCACCAGGGCGAACAGCAGGGCCACCACGACCAGGCAGAGCGCCAGCACGCCGAGCACGGTGGCCAGCTCCCGGTTCATGGTCTGACGGGCGGCGGCGAGTTGTTCGCCCAATTGCTCCCCCGCTTGCAGCAGCTGGGTGATGTCCTGCTGCACCATCTGACGAGCGGCCTGCTGCTGTTGCAGCGCCTTGCGGCTGTTTTCCAGCTCCTGGGGATAGCGCTTGAGCAGGGAGGTCAGCTCGGCTTTGGGCTGATCCCCGAGCTCCTTGCGTATCGGCTCTCCCAGGGTGAATTCGTCGGCCGGTGCCTCCTCGAAAAGCTCCATGCTCGGCAGGGCGGCCAGGGAGTCGGCCTGCTTTTGCAGGGCAGCCAGCTCGAATTGCAGCCCTTCGAGACGCTTGGCGCTCGCCTGCTCCATGTAGTTCTGGCGCTGGTGGGCGAGGGAGGGGAGGGCGGTCAGGATGTCGGCCGCCCCCTGGCGATACTGCTCGGTCAGGACCGGATCCCGCCCGGCGGCTGCTCCCTGCTGGCCGTAACGGAGCAAGGCTTTGGCCTGGGTGGTCAACTCGTTCTCGGCATTTTGCAGCAACCACTGGCTGTTGCCGGAGAGCTTGCCCGCCGCCAGATAGTCGCCGTCAATGCGGGTTTTCATCTGCTCAAGCCGGGTGTTTAGCGGCTGGGTCTGGGGATCCTCCAGGCGGGACAACAGCGCCAGCGCCTGCTGGCGCACTCCCTGTGCCTGGGCTAGCAGCAGGGGATCCCCGCTGCCGAGATAGTCGCGAAGCGCCCCCTGCAACGGACCGCTCAGTTGCTGTTGCAGGCGCTCCTGCAGACGCTGGGCCTGGGCCGAGTGGTTGAATTGTTGCCAGCCATGATAGAGCGCGGTGGCCTGGACACCGGCCACCAGCAGCAAGACGAGGGAAGAGAGGGAGGCAAAATGGGCAATTTTCACATCAGATTCCTGCTTGAATCACGCAATGGGCGCGAGCTTAATCAGGTCTGATGGCGTTTTTATGACAGTGGCCGTGCCAGCTCCCGTTGACTTGGGCTTTTCACCAGCAGGCCGAGCAGGGCGCCGCCCATGATGAGCCCCCCCGCCAGCAGATGGCGCGGGGTGAGCGCCTCGCCGTTGAGCCAGACCAGCAGCAGGGTGCTCAGCAAGGGAGTGAGGTAGGCGAGCGCGCCGATGCGGCGCGGATCCCCGTCCCGCAGCGCCAGATACCAGGTGACGAAGGCCGCCCCCATGGGGCCGAGGGCGAGCCCGGCGATGAGCAGCCAGTCCCCCTGGGGGATCCGGGCGAATGGCAAGGGGCCTTCCAGCATCCATGCCAGCAGCAGGGCCAGGAGCCCGGCGGGCAGGCAGGCGGCGGCCGTGACCACGGCGGGAGCGGGAGGCAGGCGGCGTGAGAGCACGGAATAGGCGCCCCAGACGATGGCGGCGCCGAGGGCCAGCAGGTAGCCGGGCAGATGGGCCTGTTGCAACTGCAGGTGACCATCGACCATCACCAGCACCGATCCCGCGAGACCCAGGGCCCCGGCCAGCAGATGGTGCAGGCTCAGGGGATGACCCGGCAGCAGCAAGGGGGTGAACAGGATGATGCACAGCGGCCACAGGTAGTTGATGAGGTTTGCCTCCAGCACGGGGGCGTGGCGAAAGCTTGTGAACAGCAGCAGGTGATAGAGCAGCAGGGCGGTGATGGTCACCAGCCAGGTGAGGGGGCTGGCGCGCCACTGGCGCCAGAATGGCAGGGTGCCCGCCCCGCAGAACAGCAGCACCAGCCCCACCAGCACCAGCGGCGAGACGCTGGTGATCCGGGAGGTGAGCGCGGCGAGGGAGGCCCACAGCAAGATGGTGAGCAGGGCAAAACCGGTGGACTTGTCCCACCAGGAAGACGCAGGCATCCAACACTCCTTTGCAAGATGAATGAACGAAAAAGAGGGCCAGTCTAGCAGACTGGCCCTCGTCACACAGCGTTGCCGTGACGGCGCGAGTTATGACTCCCGGCTCGGGACGGCCCCTGCCGCCGGAGCCAGGGACTGCCCCTTGACGTACCAGACGATGAGGGCCAGCACCAGCAGCGGCAGCACGGGGTCGAACCAGGTGCCGCCGGAGCCGAACAGCAGGTTCAGCAGGGCGACGCCGGTGCCGCCGATGGCCCAGGCGATGGTGGTCGGGATGGACCAGACGATCATCTGCTGCTTGACGTCGGAGATCCCCATCATGCGGTTGACCACCCAGAACAGGCTGTCGTTGAAGTAACCGAAGAAGAGCGACCCCATGGTGGCGGCCTGGGCGGCCAGCAGCATGTTGACCCCGGGGATCTGCGCCAGGATGGGGGCGGAGATGGAGGCCGCCGTCACCATGGCCACGGTGCCGGACCCCTGGATGAGGCGCACCAGGGTCGCCACGATGAAGGGGATCAGGATGGGTGAGATGGGCAGCAGGGCGATCTGCTCGGCCAGCTGCTGGCCTGCGCCACTGTCGCGCAGCACCGCCCCCAGCGCGCCGCCGGCACCGGTCACCAGCAGGATGATGCCGGCGGATTGCAGCCCCTCTTCCAGGCGGGCGGCGGTGGCATGCCTGTCCATGTGCGGGACCAGGGTATAGACCGCCAGCAGCACGCTGATGGCCAGCGCTATGATGGGGGTGCCGATGAAGTTGATGCCCTGCACCAGGGGGTTCGCCATCAGGCCGTCCATGCCCTCCAGGGTGGCCAGAGTGGTGAAGATGGCCTTGACGAAGATGAGCACGATGGGCACCAGGATCGGCAGCAGCGACAGGGTCAGGCTCGGCAGGGTCTTGCCCTCCTTCTCCTTGAGGTACTGCTCATAGGTGGCTTGCAGCTCGTCCGGGGTCTGGGCGGCCTGGGCTCCGAACTCGGGGTACTTCTTGTCGAGCCACTGGGCGTAGAAGACGATGCCGAGCACGCAGGGGATGGCCAGGGCCATGCCGGTCAGCAGCATGGCGCCGATGTCCACGCCAAACAGGCCGGCAACCCCCAGCGGGCCCGGAGTCGGCGGCACGGTATGGTGGGTTACCACCAGGCCGCCCGCGAGCGCCACCCCCAGGGTGAGCAGGGAGCGCTTGCCGCTTTTCGCCAGCGCCTTGGCCACCGGATAGAGGATGACGAAGGCGGAATCCACGAAGATGGGGATGCTGACGATGTAGCCCGTGATGGCCAGTGCCCACTCCTCGCGGCGCTTGCCGAGCCACTTGATGAAGCTGTAGGCGATCTGTTCGGCGGCGCCGGAGACCTCAAGCAGGCGACCCATCATGACCCCGAGGCCAATGACGATGCCGATGCTGCCGAGGGTGGAGCCAAAGCCCTGGGTGATCACGGTGAGGGTCTTGTCGATGCTCATGCCGCCGGTGATCCCGGCGATGCAGGCCGCCGCCAGCATGGCGATCAGGGCGTGCACCCGGGTGCGGATGACCAGGAACACCAGCACGAAGACCGCGATGATGAGACCGATGATGGGGGTTGGGATGTCGCTCATGATGCCTCCTGCATGTCATGGGTGATGAAACTGTCGATGATGTCGGCAAACGTCCTGTCTGCCGCGAAGCCGAGGGCGCTGGCCCGCTGGTTGTCGATGCGTCCCGGCCAGCTCGCCACGATGCGCTCGATGGCCGGATCGGCGGCAAACTGCACCCGATCCCGGGCCGCCTGGCCACCGGCCCGTGCGAGGGCCTCCAGCATCTCGCCAACTGTCACGCTGATGCCGGGCAGGTTGATGCTGCGGGCGTCACCGGTGGCGGGAAGTCTGGCCGCCAGCAGGAAGTTCGCGACCACGGTGGCGGGGCTGGAGAGCCACAGGCGCAGATCCGGGCTCACTGGGCAGATGGCGCTCTCCCCTTGCAGCGGCTCGCGGATGATGCTGCTGACAAAGGAGGAGGCGGCGCGGTTCGGCTTGCCCGGCCGTACGCAGATGGTGGGCAGGCGCAATACCAGACCGTCGACGAAGCCCTTGCGGCTGTAGTCGTTGACCAGCAGTTCCCCCATGGCCTTCTGGGCGCCGTAGGAGGAGGTGGGGGTGAGCGCCGTGCCGTCATTCACCAGCTCCGGCAGCGGGCCACCATAGACGGCGAGCGAGCTGGTGAAGACGAAGCGGATGCCGGGCCGGGCATGGCGGCACGCCTCCAGCAGGGTGCGGGTGGTGTCCAGGTTGACCTTCCAGCCCAGATCGAAGTCCTGCTCCGCGTGGCTGCTGACGATGGCGGCTAGGTGGTAGACCACGGCGGTCCGCTCGCTGATGAGGGACTCGGCGACACCGGGTTCGGTGAGGTCGGCCCGCAGGCAGCGAACCCTGGGGTCCGGCAGGGGGGGTTGCGGCTGCTGGATGTCCACCAGCAGCAGCTCGGTGAAGGGGTGGGGGCCTTGCAGCAGGGCCCGGGCCAGTTTCTGGCCCAGGAAGCCACCGCCGCCGGTGATGATGATCTGCATCTTGTTATCCTCAGACTCGTTCATGTTCAGGGTCGTTATTGTTGTGTCAGCCAGCCCAGCCCTTCCCGGGTGCCGGCTCTGGGGTTGTACTCGCAGCCTATCCAGTCGTGGTAGCCCGCCTGCGCCAGCGCCTTGAACAGGTGGGGGTAGGCGATCTCCCCCTCGTCCGGCTCGTGGCGATCCGGCACCGAGGCGATCTGGACGTGGCCGATGGCCGGGCCCAGCTTGCCGATGAGACGGGTGAGATCCCCGTCCATGATCTGGGCGTGATAGAGGTCGAGCTGCACCCCCACGTTGGGTCTGTCTATCTCCTGCACCAAGGCCAGGGCGTCGAGCTGGTGGGCCAGGAAGTAACCGGGCACATCCCGATCGTTGAGCGGCTCGAGCAGTACCTTGATGCCGTCTTCGGCCAGGAAGTCGGCGGCGAAGCGGATGTTGTCGATCAGGGTCTGGCGGTGGGCCGAGAGGCTATGAGCAGGGTCCACGATGCCGCTCATGGCGTGTACCTTGGTGCAGCCGAGCGCCAGGGCATAGTCACGCACGCTTGGCAGGTGGCCGCGAAACTCCGCTTCCCGCCCCGGGATGGCGGCCATGCCGCGCTCCCCCGCGCCCCAGTTGCCCGGCGGCATGTTGAACAGGGCCTGGGAGAGCCCCTGCTCGCGCAAGCGGCGGCCCAGCTCTGCGGCCGGCCACTCGTAGGGGAAGAGGAACTCCACCGCCTCGAAGCCTGCGTCGCGGGCGGCGGCGAAGCGCTCCAGGAACGGCACCTCGGTAAACAGCATGGTGAGATTGGCTGCAAACTTGCTCATGGTTTCATCCTCCTCAATTCATCAATTTCGGGTTCGCTCAGGTAGCGGATGGACTGGCCATGAAGCATCAGTGCCAGGCGCGCCGTCTCCTCCAGCTCTTCCATGTTGTTGACCGCATCCACCAGATCCTTGCCCGTCACCACGGGGCCGTGGTTGGCAAGCAGGAAGGCGTTGCCTTCGGGAGCGCGGCGCCCCAGCTCCTCGGCGATGCGGGCATCCCCCGGTTTGTAGTAGGGGATGAGCGGCAACTGGCCGACCCGCATCACGTAGTAGGGGGTGAAGGGGCGGATGACGTTGGCCGGATCCAGCCCCTCCAGACAGGAGAGGGCGGTCAGGTGGGTGCAGTGCAGGTGCACCACGGCCCGGCAGTCCGGATTGTTGTGGTAGATGGCGAGGTGGAAGGCCACCTCCTTGGAGGGGCGATCACCTCCCAGGTGTTCCCCCTGCAGGTTGACGTGAGAGAGCCTGTCGGCGCTGAGCCGTCCCAGGCAGGAGCCGGTCGGGGTGGCGATCAGGGTGCCGTCCGGCAGCAGGGCGGAGAGGTTGCCGGCGCCCCCGGTGGCATATCCGCGCTGGAAGAGGGAGGCCCCCAGCATCACCATGGTGTCGCGCAGTGCCTGTTCAGTCATGGAAGTACTCCTGAGCCTTGTCGAAGAAGTCGTCGCTCCCGAAATTGCCGGACTTGAGGGCCAGCGACAGGGGGGCGTCGATGGCCCGCACCCAGGGCACACCGGGGGCGATCTGCGGGCCTATGTGGAACGCCTTGACGCCGAGGGCCTGGGTGACCCGGCTCGAGGTCTCGCCACCGGCGATGATGAAGCGGTCCACCCCGGCGCCTTGCAGCAGTTGGGCGAGGCGGGCAAAGCAGTGTTCCACCGCGTCGCTGGCCGCCTGCTGGCCGTGGGTTTCCTGAATGCGGGCCAGCTCTGCCGGGCTGGTGGTGGCGTAGACCAGCGGCGCCGGGGTCCGGGGCTGGTCCAGTACCCAGCGCGCCAGCTCGGCCGGGTAGTCGGCCTCTTCGAGGCAGCGCACCACATCCAGCGCCAGGGCAGGAGCGTGCTGGCGATAGCGGGCCACCTGACGGTTGGTCATCTCGGAGCAGGAGCCCGACAGCACCGCGGCGCGGGTGCCTCTGGGCCAGCCCGCTTCGCGGGCACCCTGCAGATCGCCGCTCCCAAGCTGACGGGCCAGGCCGATGGCGAGGCCGGATCCGCCGGTCACCAGGGGCATGTCGAGGGCTGCGGTGGCGATGTCCAGCAGGTGCTGCTCGGTCAGGGTGTCGACCACGGCGTAGCGCACACCAGCTTGCGTTAGCTGCTCAAAGGCGTCGGCAATGGCGCCGGGACCCTGTGCGATGGTATTGAACGGCACCAGACCGGCGCGGCCCTGGGCTTGCCCCTCCATCAGCCGCAGCAGATTGCTGTCGGTCATGGGGGTGATGGGGTGATGGCGCATGCCGGACTCGGCGAGCGGCTGGGCGCCGACGAAGAGGTTGCCCTGATAGACGGTGCGACCGTTTACCGGCAGGGCCGGACAGATCAGGGTGAAGTGCTGGCCAAGCGCCGCCAGCAGGGCGTCGGTGACGGGGCCGATGTTGCCCGCCGCCGTGCTGTCGAAGGTGGAGCAGTACTTCTGGTAGATGCGCGGGCAGCCGCGGGCCTTGAGCCAGTCGAGGGCCGCCAGGGAGTCGCGCACTGCCTCATCGGCCGGGCAGGAGCGGCTCTTGAGGCTGATCACCACGGCGTCGACCCCGGTCAAATCCGCCTCTGCCGGGATGCCGGCAAACTGGATGGTGGCGAGGCCGTTCTCCACCAGGAAACCGGCGATGTCGGTGGCGCCGGTGAAGTCGTCTGCGATGACTCCGAGTTTCATGCTTGCTCCTCCTGACCCGGCAGGGTGATGCCTGAGAAGATCTTGATGACGGCGCTGTCATCTTCCAGACCGTGGCCCGCGTTGCTGGCACCGAGGAACATGTTCAGCGCCGTGCTCGCGAGCGGCAGCGGGAAGCGCAGCGCCTTGGCGGTGTCCGCTACCAGGGTGAGATCCTTGACGAAGATGTCCACTGCGGAGCGGGCCTGGTAGTCACCGGCCAGCACCCGGGGCATGCGGTTTTCAAACATCCAGGAGTTGCCGGCGGCATGGGTCACCACGTCATACATGAGATCCAGGGACACCCCTGCCCGGCTGGCCAGGGCCATGGCTTCGGCGGCCACCGCGATGTGCACCCCGGCCAGCAGCTGGTGGATGATCTTGACCGTGCTGCCCTGGCCCGGCTCGCTGCCGACCCGGTAGACCTTGCCGGCCACCGCATCCAGCACCGGGGCCAGCTTGTCGAAGGCGGCGTCGGAGCCTGCGGCCATCACCGTCATCTCGCCGGCATCGGCCTTGATGGCACCACCGGAAACCGGCGCATCCAGCATCGGCAGTCCCATCTGCGCCAGCTCGGCAGCCAGGGCGCTCGCCTCTTCGGCGGCGATGGTGGAAGAGACCATGATGGCGGTGCCCGGTTTGAGGTGGCGAGCCAGCCCCTCGTTGCCGAGCAGGATGCGGCGAACCTGGGTGGCGTTGACTACCAGCAACAGCACGGCATCGAGCGTCTCGGCCAGGGGCCTGGCATCGGCCATGACGGCGGCGGCACCGGCCTGCTGCAACTGGCCGCGAGCCTGTTCGCTGAGGTCGATGCCATAGGTGGTGAGCCCGGCCCGCAGGCAGGAACGGGCGGCGCCCATGCCCATGGCGCCCAGGCCGATGACCGCAACATGATAGGGAGTGATCATCTCGTGATTCCTCGATTACGACTGATGAGCAGATAGTAGAGGCTTGCGGCGATGAAATATCAGGCAGTCATCACAAAAAATAACTTATCGTGTGTTAATTTTTGTTATTTATGAGGATTGAGATTCTTTCGAGTCAAATTTTGGCGTTTTTATTGTGAATAAATGTGATTTGTGAGCCCGTTTCAGGTTATTTATCATTTTTTCCCAGGTCGCTGGGGTAGAATGGCACCTTCCTTTTCCCGAGGCGCGAGGCAAGATGATTCCCGTAGAGCGACAGCAACGTATCCTGCAACTGCTGGCAGAGCGCGGCGTGGTCAGCATAGTGGAGCTGACCGACTGGCTGCAGGTCTCCCACATGACCATCAGGCGCGACATCCAGAAGCTGGAGGAGCAGGGGCGGGTACTCTCTGTCTCCGGCGGGGTCAGCCTCTCCCAGCGGATCAAGAGCGAGCCCTCCCACGCCGCCAAGCGCAGCCTGATGCAGGGGGCCAAGCTGGCCATTGCCCGGCTCGCCGCCGCCCAGGTGAGCGAAGGGAGCACCGTCTATCTGGATGCCGGTACCACCTCCCTGGAGCTGGCCCGGGAGCTGGCGCTTCGGGAAGACTTGATGATAGTGACCAACGACTTCATGGTCTGCGCCTACCTCATCGAGCACGGCCGCTGCCGCCTCTATCACACCGGAGGGCAGGTCATTCGCGAGAACCAGTCCTGTGCCGGGGAGGCTACCGCCCACTTCCTGCGCAACCTCCATCTGGACATCGCCTTCCTGTCAGCCTCCTCCTGGGACAGTCAGGGGATCTCCACCCCGAGCGAACAGAAGGTGCCGGTGAAGCGAGCCGTGGTGGAGTCGGCGGCGACGCGCATCCTCATCTGCGATTCGTCCAAATATGGCAAGGTGGGGACCTTCAACGTGGTGAGCTGGGATGCGATCGATCAGGTGATCACCGACGAGCAACTGCCCCAGAGCGCCCGCGAGGCATTGGCACAGCACGGGGTCAGGGTGACCATGGCGCCGCTGGCCAGTCTGGTGGCCGGCGCCGAACAGGGGTAAGGAGAGGGGCGACAGGGGGCGAACCACAGCGCCACCCGGCCGGGATCAGCGACCCTCTGCGGCCGGTGCGTCCGTCAGCTTGGCGGAGCCCTGGATCACCTCCCCCGCCTTCTCGATGTCCCGCCCCATCCCGTGGATGGTGTTGCAGCCCAGCAACCAGAGGCTGGTGCAGAGCACCAGCAGCATGCGATTCGTCTTCATCCTTGCTCCTTTCATGCTATGGGGTCAGTTTGAGCAGGCGCCCCTGGCCTGAATCCGTCAACAGGTAGAGGGCGCCGTCGGGGCCCTCCTTGACGGTACGGATCCGCTCCCCCAGATCGGTCAGCAGCCGCTCCGCCGACACTATCTTGTCTCCGTCGAGGTGCAGGCGCAACAAGGCCTGACCACGCAGGGCGCCGACCAGCAGATCCCCCTGCCACTCCCTGAACAGGTCCCCCTGATAAAAGGTCATGCCCGAGGGGGCGATGGAGGGCACCCAGATCCAGCGCGGCGCCGTCATGCCCGGCGCGCTCTGGCCCACGCCAATCTTGCCGCCCCCGTACTCCTCGCCAAAGGTCACTCTGGGCCAGCCGTAGTTGTGGCCTGGCAGGATGAGGTTGACCTCGTCCCCGCCCTGGGGACCGTGCTCGTGAGCCCAGAACTACTGGCTGCCCGGGCGCAGGGCCGCCCCCTGCATGTTGCGATGGCCCAGGCTCCAGATCTCCGGCAGGGCCCCCGGCGTCTTGACGAAGGGGTTGTCGGCGGGGACCCGGCCATCCTTGTGCAGACGCACCGTCTTGCCGAGGTGGTTGTCCAGCGTCTGGGCCCGCTCCCGCTCGCTGTAGCGATCCCCCAGGGTGATGAAGAGGTGGTCATCCGTCAGCACCAGGCGGGAGCCGAAATGGGCGCCGCCGGCCACCTTGGGCTCTTGGCGAAACAGCAGTTGCCAGTCGATGAGGGCGTCTTTTTGTAGTCGGGCCCGGGCCACGGCGGTGCCGGCGCCTCCGTCCCCCGGCTCGCTGTAGCTGAGATAGAGCCAGCCATCGCCGTCCAGGGCGAGATCGAGCAGACCCCCCTGACCCGTGGCGGCGAGGGGCGGCAGGCCGGAGACCACATGGCGGTTGCCACCCGCGTCGATGCGCAGCAGGCGCCCAAGGCGCTCGCTGACGAGGTAGCTGCCATCCGGCAGGAAGGCGAGCCCCCAGGGGTGGCGCAGCTCCCCCGCCACCGGGGTCAGGGTCAGTGCCCGCACCGGGAGCACCAGGCAGACAAGCAGCAGGGCAAACAGTCGCAACATGGGGGCCTCCTCGCTCGGCCAGACCTGAATGTCGCTGAAGTATAGGGGAGGCAAACGGGAAAACGTGAGCAACAACAAGCCATTGGGTGATACAGGCGGCGCCGGTTGTCCTTTGGGGCAGGAAGGGAAAGGGGGTGAGCCAGGGCTCACCCCCTCTGGCTAGAAGAGGGCTGGCACGATGCGAAGCGGGTGATCCGATGGTTTGACTTTGCCTATCTTGCGCTTGGGCAGCTTCACCGGCTCCGCCGGCAGCGCCTCGTAGGGGATGTGTGCCAGCAGGTGGGAGATGATGTTGAGGCGCACCCGTTTCTTGTCTTCGGAGTGGGCCACGAACCAGGGGGCCCAGGCGGTGTCGGTGGCGATGAACATGGCATCCCGCGCCCGGGTGTAGTCATCCCAGCGATCGAAGGACTTGATGTCCATGGGGGAGAGCTTCCAGATCTTGCGGCCATCGTCGATGCGATCACGCAGCCGCCGCTCCTGCTCTTGTGGGGTCACCTCCAGCCAGTACTTCAGCAGAATGATGCCAGAGTCCACCAGGGCTTTTTCCACCATGGGGGTGCCAGCCAGGAATTTGTCGCTCGCCTCCTCGCTGCAAAAACCCATGATGCGCTCCACCCCGGCCCGGTTGTACCAGCTGCGATCGAAGATGACGATCTCCCCCGCCGCCGGCAGATGGGGGATGTAGCGCTGGAAGTAGAGCTGGCTCTTCTCCCGCTCCGTGGGGGCGGGCAGTGCGACGACCCGAAAGACCCGGGGGCTGACCCGCTCGGTGATCGCCTTGATGGTGCCCCCCTTGCCGGCCCCGTCGCGCCCCTCGAAGACGATGCAGACCTTGAGCCCCTTGTGCACCACCCACTGCTGCAGCCTGACCAGCTCCACGTGCAAGAGGCGCAGCGCTTTTTCGTATGCCTTGTTGCCAAGGG
The DNA here is from genome assembly GCF_027705505.1 of Aeromonas sp. QDB56. NCBI lineage: Bacteria > Pseudomonadati > Pseudomonadota > Gammaproteobacteria > Aeromonadales > Aeromonadaceae > Aeromonas > Aeromonas sp. QDB56. The sequence goes on along the minus strand of NZ_JAPDBZ010000107.1, from coordinate 250 downwards.
GCTTTTGCGCCTCGGCCACGACCGGTTCTTCCGTTCTGGATTTTCGTTTGCTGCCCATGATGTCCTTCTCTGTGTCTCGGCGAATGGAGGGCCGTCCTGCCGGACGGCGCCCTTCAAGGGTAGATGACGGTTTACCGCCACCGGGGGTGGGAACTACCGGGGGATGGCCGGGATCATTTTTGGTTCATCGCGGCTTTCCGGGGAAGGCCGCCTTGATTTTCAGAAAAAAGTATTCTGAGTCCCTAAATCC
>NZ_JAPDBZ010000106.1:0-13810 GCF_027705505.1 Aeromonas sp. QDB56 | reverse complement strand
GTTGCTCCAGATAGTGATTAGCATTAATAATGGTCATAGGCTTCGCGCGTGTTGATTTTGTTTGGCGATAAAATTAGATCACAAACGAAGCCTTTTTTATATCTATTTCAATTGGTTGGCGCTAAAGATCCTGTACATGAATAGCCATTACGGTCAGATTGTTTTCCAGTCAGACATGATTAATTAACCTTCTTGCAACAATCACAAGGAGAGCACCATGTTGCAAGCAACCTTCAAGCGTACCCTGATCGGTAGTCTGCTCGCACTGAGCGTCGGCGCCCACGCCCAGATCAACGAAGTCCACTTCCTGATCCCGGGCGGCGCTGGCGGCGGCTGGGATACCACGGCCCGCGGCACCGGTGAAGTGCTGGCCAAGTCCGGTCTGGTCAAGACCGTCTCCTACCAGAACATGTCCACCGGTGGCGGCGCCAAGGCCATCGCCCACCTCATCGAGACCTCGGCCCAGTCCGACAAGACTCTGATGGTCAACTCCACCCCCATCATCGTCAAATCCCTCTCCAAGGAGCTGCCCCAGTCCTTCCGTGATCTGACGCCGGTGGCCGCCATCATCGCCGACTACCAGGCGCTGGCGGTGAAGGCGGACTCCCCCTATCAGAACTGGGCCCAGCTGCTGGCCGCCTACGAGGAGAACCCGGCCAAGGTGAAGATTGCCGGGGGTTCCGCCCGTGGCAGCCTGGATCACCTGGTCGCCGCCCTGACCTTCAAGAATGCCGGCGCCGACGCCAGCAAACTGCGCTACGTCGCCTACGATGCCGGCGGCAGCGCCATGGCCGCCGTGCTGGCCGGAGAGACCCAGGCCATCTCCACCGGCTTTGGCGAGGCGATGGAAGCGGTCAAGTCAGGCCAGATGCGGATCCTCGGGGTCACTTCCGACAAACGCCTGCCGGGGGCGGAGCAGATCCCCACCTTCAGCGAGCAGAACAACCCCACCGTCTTCGCCAACTGGCGCGGTTACTTCGCCTCCCCCACCATCAGCCCGGAGAAATCCGCCGAGTTTGCCGCCCTGCTCAAGCAGATGTACGACAAGCCGGAGTGGGAAGTGGTCCGCAGCCGCAACAGCTGGACCAACCTCTACCAGTCCGGTCCCGAGTTCACCGCCTTCCTTGACGGCCAGGAGCAGCAGATCGGCGGCCTGATGCGCGAGCTCGGCTTCATCAAATAACCCTCGCTGTCCCATCGCAGGCGGGCGCAGGCCCGCCGCTCATGTTGGAGTCAAAAGATGAACATTACCAAGGAGCGACTGGGGGGCCTGCTGTTTCTGCTGCTCTCCCTCGCCTATGGCTACTACGCCACCGAGATACCGGGCTACCCCGGCGACGAATACGAACCCTTCACCGCCAGCACCCTGCCCTATGCCCTGGCCGGGCTCGGGGCGCTGCTCTCCCTGCTGCTGGTGCTCTTCCCCGGGGGCGAGCCCCTGCGCCGGGAAGAGGGGGACTGGCGCCGGGTCTTCATCCTGCTCGGGCTCATGGTCATCTACGGACTGGGGCTCACCTGGTTTGGCTTCGTGCTCTCGACCATCGCCTTCCTGAGCGTGGGCATCCGGGTGCTCGGTGAGCCCAGCCTGCGCTACGGCCTGATGATCAGCGTCCCCTTCTCCATCGGCTTCTGGGCCCTGCTCACCAAGGGGCTCAACGTCTATCTGGAGCCGGGTCGCCTGTTCACCCTGCTCGGTTTCTAAGGAGTCACCATGTTAGACGGAATCTTGCAAGGACTCGGCACCGCACTGCTGCCGGTCAACCTGATGATGGTGGTGCTTGGCTGCTTCATCGGCACCTTTATCGGCATGTTGCCGGGCCTTGGCCCGGTCACTGCCATCGCCCTGATGATCCCCATCACCTATGGCCTGGATCCGGCCTCCGGCATCATCTTGATGGCGGGGGTCTATTACGGCGCCATCTTCGGGGGCTCCACCTCCTCCATCCTGATCAACGCCCCCGGCTGCTCCGCCACCGTGGTCACCGCCTTCGACGGCTATCCCCTGGCCTGCAAGGGACAGGCGGGCAAGGCGCTGGCCATCGCCGCCTACGCCTCCTTCACCGGCGGCACCCTCTCCGCCATTATGCTGATGGTGGCGGCGCCCCTGCTCGCCAAGGTCTCCCTCTCCTTCCAGTCGGCGGATTACTTCGCCCTCATGGTGCTGGGCCTCTCCGCCGTGGCGGCCTTTGCCGGCAAGGGGCAGGTGCTCAAGGCGCTGATCATGGCGCTGTTCGGCATCATGATCTCCACCATCGGCATCGACCGCAGTGTCGGAGTAGACAGGTTTACCTTCGGCCTGCCGGACCTGCGTGACGGCTTCTCCTTCCTGCTGCTGGCCATGGCCACCTTTGCCCTCGCGGAGATCCTGATGGCGGTGCTGCGCCCCGGCAAGGACAGCAGCGAGGAAGAGGCCAGGCAGATGCAGCAGCTCGGCAGCCTCAAGCTGAGCAAGGAAGAGGTCAGGGAGATCGCGCCTCCCATCGCCCGCTCCTCGGTGCTGGGCTTTCTCATCGGCGTGTTGCCGGGAGCCGGCGCCACCATCGCCGCCTTCATGGCCTATGGCGCCGAGCGCAACATCGCCGGCAAGCAGCGCCAGGAGCAGTTCGGCAAGGGCAGCCTGCGCGGTCTGGCCGCCCCGGAAGCGGCCAACAACGCCGCCTCCACCGGCTCCTTCGTGCCCCTGCTGACCCTGGGGATCCCGGGCTCCGGCACCACGGCCCTCATCCTGGGCGCCCTGGTGGCCTACGGCATCCAGCCGGGCCCGCGTCTATTCATGGAGCATCCGGACGTCTTCTGGTCGGTGATCATCTCCATGTATCTGGGCAACGTGGTGCTGTTGATCCTGAACCTCCCCCTCATCCCCTACCTGGCCCGGGTACTGGCGGTGCCGCGCCCCGTGCTCATCCCCATGGTGCTGCTGTTCTCCCTGACCGGGGTCTATCTGGTCTCCTTCAACACCATGGACATCCATGTGATGGCCATCGTTGCACTGATCGCCATCGGCCTGCGCCTGCTCACCTTCCCCATGGCCCCCATGCTGCTCGGCTTCATCCTGGGGGGCATGCTGGAGGACAACCTGCGCCGGGCCCTGGTGATCAACGACGGCAGCCTGAGCTTCCTGTGGGAGCGCCCCATCACCCTCGCCTTCACGGTGATCACCCTGACCATGTTGCTGCTGCCCGTCTGGCAGTGGTGGCAGGCTCGCCGGGCCCCCAAGGGGGAGCCTGCCACCAGCCACTGAATCGATGAGCCTCTGCCACCTCTGAACCCTGACCATCACGCGCAGAGACCTTGATGCCCACGGGAAGCAAACCCTGATAAAAAGAGCGCCGAAAGGCGCTCTTTTCTTGTCTGGACAACAGGTTCCGGGCGATCGGATCACGGCTTGCGGTAACGCCGCTCCGGCCGCCCGACGGTGCCATATTCGAGCTCGGGGCTCGCCAGTTGCTGCCCCACCAGAAATTCCAGATAGCGGCGTGCCGTGGTCCGGCTCACCCCTATACGGCTGCCTATCTCCTCGGCACTGGCGGCCTCCGGAGTCAGGGCCGTCAGCACCCGCTGCAGGGTGAGAGCATCGATGCCCTTGGGCAGTCCCTCTGCCGCCACCTGCTGCAACGGCGTACCGAACAGGGTGTCCACCGCCTGCTGATCGATGTCGGCCAACGCCGCCAGGGCGGCGATGCTCTGACGGTACTTCTCCAGGGTGTCGCGCAGGCGCTCGAACACCACGGGCTTCAAGATGAAATCCACCACCCCGAGGCGCATCGCCTCCTGCAGGGCAGCGGCTTCCCGCGCCGCGGTGAGCAGGATCACATCCAGACTCGCCCCCGCCTGGCGCAGCTCTCTCAATAGCGAGAACCCCTCTCCATCGGGCAGCCAGACATCCAGCAGCACCAGATCGGGCCGGAGGATCCCTATCTGCTCCCTGGCATCGAACAGGGTCAACGCCACCCCCAGCACCTCAAAACCGGCGAGGCGCTGCACGAAGCGGCGGTGGATCTCGGCAATGGCGGGATCATCCTCGACGATCAGGATCTTGATCACTCACACCTCCTTGGGAATGTAACAGACGACGCAACTTCCCTGCGTCGTGGCTTCGATGGTGATCTCCCCCTGCAGGGCATCCAGGGTCTTGCGCACCAGGGAGAGCCCGATACCGTGTCCTGGCTCGGGCTTGCTGCTGACCCCCTGTTCGAACAACCTGTCCGCCAACTGCGGGTCGATACCGCCAGCCCCATCCTCCACCTCCAGCACCAGATCCTGCCCCAGATCGCTCAGGGAAACCCGGATGGGCTGATAGGGCGCACCGTGGCGGCGGGTCGCCTCGAAGGCGTTGTCGATGAGGTTGCCCAGCACCGTTACCAGCTGGGAACCGCTGACACGGGCAGGAATATCGTGCAGACGGGCATCGGGATCGATCACGAGCTCAAGACCGAGCTCGTGGGCCCTGTGGTATTTGCCGAGCAGCAACCCCGCCACCTTGGGTTTGGCGATGGCCCCCATCAGGAAGCCGAGCAGGGTCTGCTCGGTGGCCGCCTCCCGCCCGATGAAGGCGAGCGCCTCCCGGGTAGCACCGAGCTCAATGAGGCCGGCGATGGTCCCGAGCTGGTTGTTGTGCTCGTGGGTCTGCACCCGCAGCAGATCGCTGTAGGCCTGCACCTGGGAGAGCTGGGCGCTGAGTTCCGCCAGCTCGTCCTTGCGGCGAAAACTCGACACGGCGCCGATCAGCTTGCCCTCGCGCACCAGCGGCAAGCGGTTGACGATGAGGGACTGGCCGTTGAGCACTATCTCCTCGTCAAACTGGGGGGTCTGCTCTTGCAGGATGGAGAGCATGCGACTGCCCGGCAGCAGGTGACCAATGGGCTGGCCGATGGCGCTCCTGGCGGTGGTGTCGTCCAGGCGCAGCAGCTTGATGCCGTTGGGGTTCAGGGAGGTGAGGCGCCCTTGCTCGTCGATGGTGAGGATCCCCTCGCGCACCGTGCGCAGGGTACAGTCGAGCTCCGCATAGAGTCGCCCCATCTGCTCGGGTTCAAAGCCGAATATCGCCTTCTTGTAGCGCCGGGCCAGCCAGGCGGCTGCGACACTGTTGAGTACCACAATGAGCAATGTCATGGCCAGGCCAAAGCGCAAATAGCCCTGCAGATCCGCATCGATGTCCCGCACCAGATAGCCGACCGACACCACCCCGATGATCTTGCCCATCTCGTCCCGGATGGGCCCCTTGCCGCGCACCGAGACCCCAAGGGACCCTTGGGCCCTGGAGATATAGGCTTCTCCCTGCAGGGCACGCTCGGGATCATCCCCCACCATGGCTTTGCCAATCCGGTCCGCATTGGGGTGCACCAGGCGGCGTGCCTGCCTGTCCCCGATGACGATGTAGCTGGCCCCGACCTCGGCGCGGATCCGCTCCACCAGGGCATTGAGGCGGACCGTATCCGCCCGCTTCACCCCGGCGATGACGCCGGACTCCCGCGCCACCAGCCGTGCCACATCCAGGGCCTGATCCCCCACCTCACGGTAGCGCTGCTCGGCGACATAGTAGTAGCTGGCCCCGCTCAGCAACACCAGTTGCAACAGACTGACCAGACAGAGAATGAGCAGGAAGCGTCCTTGCAACCCGAGCCTCATGCCTCCTTGTCGCCTCGCAACAAGTCGAGCAGCAGACTGCCATCGCGCAGGGCCTTGTGCACCTGCACCGAGGTGGGTTTGGTGGGATCTTCGTAGAAGTGGGTGGATTCAATCTGCAGGCGCACCAGGTACTCGGCGGGCAACTGGCTTGCCAGGGACTGGTGCAACATGGGGAAGAGCAGTCGATCGGCCCGGGTGATCTCCCCCCCGAGCAGCAGCTTGCCCGGGTTGAGCAGGCAGATGAGGTTCGCCAGTACCCGGGAGAGGCGGCCTGCTGCCTGGTGCAGGATGTCCTGACACAGGCTGTTGCCGGCCAGCGCCAACTCGCACAGCTCGCGGATGGTGACGCTTTCGGGCAGATCGAACTCCTGCATCCGTTCACGCAGCTCCCGATATTGCGCCTCCAGCGCCTGATTGGTCACGAGGGTGCAGGCGCAGCCGAAGCCACCGCAGTAGCAGCGCTGGCCATAGGGTTCGAGCTGCAGGTGGCTGAGATCCCCGAGCAGAGCCGACTCGCTCTCGATGAGCTGGCCATTGACCACCATGCCGACCCCGATGTCGTTGTGCACGAACACCAGCACCGCATCCGAGCAGTTCCTGGCGGCGCCCCACTCCCGCTCGGCCTGGATCCAGGTGCGCACGTCGCCGCTCACCAGCACGGGTACCGAGAAGGCTTCCTGCAGGGTGGGACCGAGGGGCCAGTTGCGCAGATCGTAATAGGGAAAATGCTTGACCATGCCGGAGTGGCGCTCCACCTGGCCGGGCAGGCAGAGGGCGATGCAGGCCAGACGCAGCGCCTTCTTGGGCAAAAAGCCCTCGATGGCCCGCACCAGGCTGGCCAGCAGCTCGGCACGCTCCGCCTCGTTGAAGACATGGCGATGGCGTGCCAGGGAGTGACCCGCGAGATCGAACAGGGCCATGTCCACATAGCCGCGCCCCAGGCGCATGGAGAGAAACTGGAAGCGGCGCTCGTTGATGCGCAGCAGGGTCTGGCGACGGCCACGCCCCACCGAGCTCTCGCCGCAGGTGACCACCAGGCCGCCGTCCAGCAGCTCGCGGGTGATCTTGGTGATGCTGGCCGGCGACAGGCCGGTCAGACGGGACAGATCGGTACGGGACAGCTCCTTGTGCTCCTCCAGGCTGGCATAGACCAGGCCGTAGTTGAGCTGACGGATCAAATCGATACTGCCTTTCACGATCTCATTCATAGGGTTGGGGCTAACGAAAGGAACGAATGGCGCGATTTTCACACATTCTGCGCCGATCCCCAAATTTGCCGTCTGGAAATCCTGTCCAGACGGCAAAAATGTGATTAGTAACGGAAGCGGGAGACGAGTTGGCGCAATTTGTCACCCGTGCCTGCCAGGGCGCGGGTGGTGGTGCTGGACTCCCCGGACGCCTCGGTCAGCTCGCTGACGATCTGCTGGATGGCCACCAGGTTCTTGTTGATCTCCTCGGAGACCGCGTGCTGCTCCTCGGCGGCCGTGGCGATCTGGATGTTCATGTCGTTGATGGTGCCGACCGCCGCCACCATGCTGTCCAGGGAGCTGGCGATGTGGCTCGCCTCCTGCACCGTCTCCTGGCTGCGTGCCTCGCTGGCCTGCATCACCTCCACCGCCTGTTTCACTCCGCCCTGCAGGCGCTGGAGCATCTCGTTGATCTCTTTGGTGCTCTGCTGGGTACGGCCCGCGAGGGATCGCACCTCGTCCGCCACCACCGCAAAGCCGCGCCCCTGCTCGCCCGCCCGGGCCGCCTCGATGGCGGCGTTGAGGGCCAGCAGGTTGGTCTGATCGGCGATGCCGCGAATGACCTCCACCACGGAGCCTATCTTGCCGGTCTCGTGGGCGAGCTGCTCGATGACCCCGGCCGCCACATGCACTTCGTCCACCAGCCGGTTGATGCTGCCGATGGCGCTGTTCACCACCCCCCGGGCCGCATCGGACTCGCGGGCCGCATCGCTGGTGGCGCTGGCGGCGTTGGAAGCGCTCGCCGCCACCTCCTGGGCGGTGGAGCTCATCTCGGTCACCGCGGTCACCACCTGATCCGTCTCCTTGCCATGGCCCTGCATCTGCCTGTCCGCATGCTCGCTCAGGCTATGCAGCCGATCCACGGCCCCCAGCAACTGGTGGCTGGTCTCCCCCACCTGGCTCACCACCGACTGGATCCGCTCGACGAAGCGGTTGAAGGCGGCGGCCAGCTGCCCCACCTCGTCCTTGCTCTGCACCTTGAGGCGCTGGGTCAGATCCCCGTCCCCGTCGGCGATGTCATTGAGTGCGGCAACCGCATCCGCCAGCGGGCGGGTGACCCGGTTGCCGATCACCACGGTGGCCGCCAGGGTCACCCCCAGGATCACCAGGATGAACAGCACCCCGGTTTTCAGGGAGCCATACATGGTCTCCTCCCGCTCGCTGCGCAGGGTGGCCAGCTCATTGTCGATGTCGTCGATGTAGAAGCCCGTGCCCACGACCCACTGATACTTGTCGAGCACCAGATTGAAGGAGAGCTTGGGGGCATCCCGCCCGATAGAGGGCTTGTTGGTCCAGTACTCCGAGAAGCCATCTCCTTCCCGCGCCGACTTGATGATCCCCTGAATGAGGAAGGCACCCTTGGTATCCTTGTCCTGCCAGCGGTTCTTCCCCTCCATCTCGGGCCGGGTCGGCAGCAGCACGGTATTGCCCTGATAGTCGTAGACGAAGAAGTAGCCGTCGCTGCCATAGCGCAGCGGCCGCAATATCTCCTTCACCTGCTGGCGCACTTCGGGGCTGTCAGGCTTGCCGTAGCTGCCCTCGATGGCCGTCTTGGCCAGCATCAGATAACTGCTGAGCAGCGCCTTGCGCTCCTTGATTGCCCTCTCCCGCGCCACCACCAGATCCGATTCCAGATCGCTCCTGGCCACCAGGTAGTTGCTGAGATTGACCACCAGGGCCATCAGCAGCACGGGGATGGCCCCCAGTAACAGGATCTTCTGCTTAAGTGTCATTGTGTCACCCTTTGTGCTGTGTTCATTGCTGCATGATGTCTGCCTAAACGGCATGGGAAGCTGGCCGAAAGGGAAGTGCGTTCGCTACAATCCCGCCACCTTTAATTATCGACCAGATGAGCTGACTCATGAACCTATGTCCTTGCGGTTCCTCTCTTTTTCTTGCCAAGTGCTGCGGTGTACTCCACGCAGGTCAGCCCGCCGCCACCCCGGAGCAGCTGATGCGATCCCGCTACAGCGCCTTCGTGCTGGGATTGGGAGAATATCTGGTACACAGCTGGCACCCGGACTATCTGAACGGGCTGACCGCGGCCGACCTCTCATCGACCGACACCCGCTGGGATGGCCTCGAGATCCTCACCAGCCAGGGCGGCCCCGATGACACCCTCGGCATGGTGGAATTCAAGGCCTGGTTCCTGGAAGGGGACGAACGTCACTGCCTCCATGAGCGATCCCGCTTCGTGCGCCATCAGGGGCGCTGGGTCTACACCGACGGCGAGCAGGATCCGGCGCCGCTGCGGGTGGGGCGAAACGACCCCTGCCCCTGTGGCAGCGGCAAGAAGTTCAAGAAGTGCTGCGGCTGAGGTTTCCCCCACGCCGCCCTCTGGCCAGCCCCCGGGCTGGCCTTCTCCCCTCCCGTCATGCTTTCCCCTGCCCGCCTCGACGGTGACGTGAGGTTCATCACATTTCGCTCATCGCCTCACACTTAATGAGCGTTTACGAACATTAATTTGGCCCATATCAAACATTTTACGTCGTGAAGGCGCCACACTGGCCTTATCTGGAAGAGATGAGACGGGCAAGAATGAAAAGAATCACCACACAAGTCGTCATCATAGGGGGTGGCGCCACCGGCGCCGGCATCATGCGCGATTGCGCACTGCGCGGCATCGACTGCATCCTGCTTGAGCGGGACGACATCGCCGCCGGCACCACGGGCCGCAACCATGGCCTGCTTCACTCCGGCGCCCGCTACGCGGTGACGGATCAGGAGTCCGCCCGCGAGTGCATTCAGGAGAACCGCATCCTCAAGCGGATCGCCAGCCACTGCGTCGAGGACACCGGCGGCCTCTTCATCACCCTGCCGGAAGATGACATCCATTTTCAAAATACCTTCATGGACGCCTGCGCCCTGGCGGGCATCGACGCCCGCCAGCTGGATCCCGCCGAGGCGCTACGCCTTGAACCCAACGTCAACCCGGCGCTGATCGGCGCCATTCAGGTGCCGGACGGCACGGTCGACCCCTTCCGTCTGGCTGCCGCCAACGTGCTGGATGCCAAGGAGCACGGCGCCCGCATCTTCACCCACAGCAAGGTGCTGGGGCTGCTGCGCACCCAAGACAGAGTGCACGGGGTCAAGGCGATCAACACCCGCACCGGCGAAGCGTTCGAGGTGGAGTGCCAGGAGGTGATCAACGCCGCCGGCATCTGGGGCCAGCAGATCTGCGAGTACGCCGATCTCGGCATCCGCATGTTCCCGGCCAAGGGCTCCCTGCTCATCATGGATTACCGCATCAACCAGCTGGTGCTCAACCGCGCCCGCAAACCGGCGGACGCGGACATCCTGGTGCCGGGCGATACCATCTCCCTCATCGGCACCACCTCGAGTCGCATCGATTACCACAAGATTGACCAGCTCACCGTCGAGCCTGAAGAGGTGGAAGTGCTGCTGCGCGAAGGGATAAAACTGGCCCCCATCATGGCCCGCACCCGATTGCTGCGCGCCTATGCCGGGGTTCGCCCGCTGGTGGCGGTGGATGGCGACGAGTCCGGCCGCAACATCAGCCGTGGCATAGTGCTGCTGGATCACGCCGAGCGCGACGGGCTCAAGGGCTTCAACACCATCACCGGCGGCAAGCTGATGACCTACCGGCTGATGGCAGAATGGGCCACCGACTTGCTTGCCAAGAAGCTTGGCAACAGCAAACCGTGCCGCACCGCTGAACTGAGCCTGCCCGGCTCGCGGGATCCGGAGAAGGTCTCCGCCCCCGGTCTCTCGGTCCCGGCTGAAGGCTCGGCCCAGTACCGTCACGGCGAGCGGGTCATCGCCTTTTTCCGCGACAATCCCAAGGCCAACGCCCTCATCTGCGAATGCGAGATGGTGACCGCAGGTGAAATCGAATACGCCCTGCGCGAGCTGGATGTGGACAACCTGGTGGATCTGCGCCGCCGCACTCGTCTGGGCATGGGACCCTGTCAGGGGGAGCTGTGCGCCTATCGCGCCGCCGGCCTGATGCAGGAGTACGGCAAGGCCGACGGCCGCCAGGCTTGCGTCATGCTGCGCCAGTTCCTGGAGGAGCGCTACAAGGGCACCCGCCCCGTGCTGTGGGGCGATGCCCTGCGCGAAGCCGAATTTACCTACTGGATCTACGAGGGGCTGTTCGGCCTTGGCGAGTGGACGGCCCCCCACCTGGTGGCCGAGCCCCCCTTCCCGCAAGACGCCAGCACCGCCAATCCCACCAAGGAGCGCAGCCATGAAATTTGACAGCATCGCTATCGGCGGCGGCATGGCGGGCCTCTCCGCGGCCCTGCGCCTGGCCGAGGCCGGCCAGAAGACCCTGCTGATGGCCTCCGGCCAGAGCGCCCTGCACTTCTCCTCCGGCTCGGTGGATCTGCTGGAGAGCGAGGGAGATCCCCGCGCCGCCCTGCCCGCCTTTATGGCCGCCAACCCCGAGCATCCCTACAGCAAGGTGGGGCTGGCCCATATCGCGGCGAGCCTCGATGATCTGCAACGCCACTGCGCCGCCCAGGGCTTGCCGCTGTTTCGCCAGGAGCGCAACCACCAGCGGCTGACCCCCATCGGCACCCTCAAAGCCACCTGGCTCTCCCCCGACACCTGCGCCTGCGTGACCGATGCACCGGCCCCCGACGCCATCCTGCTGGCCACCCTGGAGGGATTTCGCGACTTTCACCCCGAGCTCGCGGCAGCGAATCTCGCGACCCACGCGCGCTTCGCCCACTGCCGCATCCTGACCGGGGAAATTCGGCTGCCCCAGCTGGCCGAGTTCAGCCGCAATCCCCACGAGTTTCGCTCCGCCGACATCGCCCGCCTGTTTGACAAGCAGGGCAATGGCCAGCATGACCTGCTGACGGATCTAGCCCGCGAGATCAGCCGCATGGTGCAGGAGAGCGGTGAGCCGCGCTGCCGCCACCTGGTGCTGCCCGCCTGCCTGTCGCTGGGGCTGGTCGGCCCGCGCCTGACGGAGCTGGAGCAGCGCACCGGCTGCATCATCAAGGAGGTTGCCACCATGCCGCCGTCGCTTATTGGCATGCGGATGCAGGAGGCCCTCAAGCGCCGCTTCATGGCCCTTGGCGGCACCTTCCTCACCAGCGAGCGGGTGCTGGGCGCCCGTTACGACGGCGATCGGGTCATCGGCGTGCACAGCCAGAATGGCGACGATCAACTCTTTGAAGCGGATAACTTTGTACTCGCCTCCGGCAGCTTCTTCAGCCGCGGGCTGGAGTCGCGCCTGCGCGGCATTCGTGAGCCCATCTTCAACGCCGACGTGCTGAGCCTGCCCGAGCGCGACGCCTGGGCCGGCCGCCGCCTGTTCGACTACCACCCCTTCATGGGTTTCGGGGTCAAGACCGACGACAAGCTCAGAGTGCTGCGTGGCGGCAAACCGCTCGTCAACCTCTACGGCGCCGGTAGCGTGCTGGCGCACTATGACCCCATAAAAGAAGGGTCAGGCTCAGGCGTGGCCGTTGCCACCGGCTGGCAGGCTGCCGGTCATATTTTGAGTTCAGCCCAATGACGATTTTGTCCCATATCCCGTGCCTTCACACCCAACGGGAGGAGAACTGACATGCTACTGGATCATGCCAACCAAACCTTCGATCAGTGCATCAAATGCACCGTCTGTACCGCCTACTGCCCGGTGGCCAAGGCCAACCCGGCCTACCCAGGCCCCAAGCAGGCGGGCCCGGATGGGGAGCGGCTGCGCATCAAGAGCCCGGAGCTCTTTGACAGCGCCCTCAAGTACTGCACCAACTGCAAGCGCTGCGAAGTGGCCTGCCCGAGCGGGGTGCGCATCGGCGACATCATCGCCAAGGCCAAACACCAGTACAGCGGCTTCAAACCGGGGATCCGCGAGTTCGTGCTCTCCCACACCGACCTGATGGGCAGCATGTCCACCCTGATGGCCCCGGTGGTCAACTTCACCACCGGCCTCAAGCCGATGAAGCTGGTGCTGGACAAGGCGCTGGGGGTCTCCTCCCACCGCGACCTGCCCAAATACTCCCAGGGCACCTTCCGCGGCTGGTACAAAAAGCAGAAAGCGAGTCAGGCCCGCTTTACGCGCCAAATTGCCTACTTCCACGGCTGCTACGTCAACTACAACCACCCGCAACTTGGCAAGGAGCTGGTGCAGGTGCTCAACGCCATGAACATCGGCGTCCAGCTGCTGGAGCGGGAGAAGTGCTGCGGCGTGCCGCTGATTGCCAACGGCTTCATGGACAAGGCCAAGCAGCAGGCGGCCTTCAACATCCAGCAGCTGGAGAACACCCTGCTCGGCAACGAGATGCCGCTACTAGCCACCTCCTCCACCTGCGGCTTCACCCTGCGCGACGAATACCCCCACCTGCTGGAGCAGGACAACCACAAGGTGCGCGATCGCATCTCGCTGGTGACCCGCTTCCTGTGGAACGAGTTCTACCAGGGCAACAAGCCGGCGATGAAGCCGCTCAATCTGCACATCGCCTACCACACCCCCTGCCACATGGAGAAGATGGGGGGGGTCATCTATACCCTGGAGCTGCTGCGCGCCATCCCAGGGGTCAAGGTGACGGTGCTGGACTCCCAGTGCTGCGGCATCGCCGGTACCTACGGCTTCAAGTCGGAGAACTACCAGACCAGCCAGGCCATCGGCGAGGGGCTGTTTGATCAGATAAACCGACTCAAGCCCGATCTGGTCATCACCGACTGCGAAACCTGCAAATGGCAGATCGAGATGAGCACAGCGTTCCGCTGCGAACACCCCATCCACCTGCTGGCCCAGGCCCTGGCTTGATCCCCTTGCCACGCTAGGCCAGACGGCCCGCTCGGCAAAGAGGCCGACAAGCAAACACCAGATGGAAAAAGAGCCGGCAAGCGCCGCAATGCTGATCAGTTAAGGATCCATTGACAGATCCTTCTGCTGTAGGACAATCCGGAACCAATCACTGGTTCCGGATTTTTTATGTCTATTGCAAACGATCTGAACG
>NZ_JAPDBZ010000105.1:0-13997 GCF_027705505.1 Aeromonas sp. QDB56 | reverse complement strand
CTGCGCGAGCAGCTATCACCCAGTAATGGGGATCCCCCTCCTGTGACGCGAAGCGCTAAGGTGGGGGAGGATGTCAAGAATTGGGCATTCGAATAATAACCATACGGCCTTGCGGTTGTCTAAAGGCACCTAACATCAGATAATACGGCCGCCTTCATACCGGATAACCCATCTTCAATGACTGAGTACCTGCTTTTACTGGTCGGCACCGTGCTGATCAACAACTTCGTGCTGGTGAAGTTCCTCGGCCTTTGCCCCTTCATGGGTGTCTCCGGCAAGCTGGAAACCGCCATCGGCATGGGTCTGGCCACCACCTTCGTCATGACGCTGGCCAGCGCCTGCTCCTATCTGATGGAGCACTATATCCTGATCCCGCTGGAGATCGCCTACCTGCGCACCCTGGGCTTCATTCTGGTGATCGCCGTGGTGGTCCAGTTCACCGAGATGGTGATCCGCAAAAGCAGCCCGACCCTCTATCGCCTGCTCGGCATCTTCCTGCCGCTCATCACCACCAACTGTGCCGTGCTCGGCGTGGCGCTGCTCAGCATCAACGAGCGCCACAACTTCATCCAGAGCATCATCTACGGCTTCGGGGCCGCCGTCGGCTTCTCTCTGGTGCTGATCCTGTTTGCCGCCATGCGTGAACGGCTGGTGGCCGCCGACGTGCCGGCACCGTTTCGTGGCGTCTCCATCGCCATGGTCACCGCTGGCCTGATGTCGCTGGCCTTCATGGGCTTTACCGGCCTCATCAAGATATAACGCTATGATTCACATACTCTTTGCCATTCTGGTGCTGGCCCTGCTTGCCCTGGCCTTCGGCATTATTCTCGGCTTTGCCGCCGTCAAGTTTCATGTGCAGGCCGACCCCATCGTCGATCAGCTCGATGCCCTGTTGCCCCAGACCCAGTGCGGCCAGTGCGGTTACCCGGGCTGCAAACCCTACGCCGAAGCCCTGGCCAATGGCGACAAGATCAACAAGTGCGTGCCCGGTGGCGACGCCACCATGCGCAAGATTGCCGACCTGATGGGGGTCGAGCCCCAGTCTCTGGACGGCGGTGAAGACGCGGCAATCCCCGTCAAGAAGGTGGCCTTCATTCACGAAGACATGTGCATCGGTTGCACCAAGTGCATCCAGGCCTGTCCGGTCGACGCCATCCTGGGTGCCACCAAGGCGATGCACACCGTCATCGCGGCCGAGTGCACCGGGTGCGACCTCTGCGTCGACCCCTGCCCGACCGACTGTATCGAAATGATCCCGGTGCCGACCACGGTCGACAACTGGAAATGGGATCTGGCCAAGGTCGCCATTCCGGTCAAGATAGTGGAATAAACAGCGGAGTAACCATGCAGCATCTGCTCGAACGCATCAAAGCCGGCACTCTGTGGGATTTTCACGGCGGCATCCATCCCCCCGAGAACAAGCACCAGTCCAGCCTGACCCCCGTCGTTGACGCGGGCCTTCCCCCCCAGCTCATCATTCCGGTGCGCCAGCACGCGGGTCCGGCCGGCGAACTGCTGGTGCGGGTGGGGGACAAGGTCAAGAAGGGGCAACCCCTCACCCGTTTTGACAAGGGACGCATCGTGCCGGTGCACGCTTCCACCTCGGGCACCATCACCGCCATCGAGCAGCACACGGTGGCGCACCCCTCCGGTCTTGACGATCTCTGCATCCTCCTCACCCCGGACGGAGACGATGCCTGGGGCGAGCGCACACCCCAGCCTGACTACTGGAACCTGGAGCGGGGGGAGTTGCTCGAGCGCATCCAGCAGGCCGGCATCGCCGGGCTCGGCGGCGCCGTCTTCCCGACCCACAGCAAGCTCGACGGCCGTGGCCAGCTCACCGAGATCCTCATCGTCAACGGGCTGGAGTGCGAACCCTACATCACCACGGATGACAGGTTGATGCAGGAGTACGCCGACGAGATCATGGACGGCATCCGGGTACTCAAGCACCTGCTCAAGCCCAAGCTCACCCTGATCGGGGTGGAAGACAACAAACCGGCGGCCATCGAGGCCCTGACCCGCCATGCCAGCGACGCCGACGTGCTGGTCAAGTCGGTACCGACCAAGTACCCCTCCGGCGGCGCCAAACAGACCATAGAGCTGCTCACCGGACGCCAGGTGCCCAAAGGAGGCCGGGCGGTGGACATGGGCATCATGGTGCTCAACGTCGCCACCGTCTTTGCCATCAAGCGCGCCATCATCGATGGGGAGCCGCTCATCGAGCGCATCGTCACCCTCACCGGCGACGCCTTCAAGAAACCCGGCAATGCCTGGGTGCGTCTGGGCACGCCGGTACGCTGGCTGCTCCAGCGTTTCGAGCTGCAACCGGAGGCGGATCAGCGGGTCATCATGGGGGGCCCCATGATGGGCTTCACCCTGCCCCACGCCATGGTCCCCGTGGTCAAGGCCACCAACTGCCTGCTCTCCCCCACCCGCGCCGAGCTGCCGCCCCCCGGCCCGGAACAGGCCTGCATCCGTTGCAGTGCCTGCGCCGATGCCTGCCCCGCCACCCTGCTGCCCCAGGAGCTTTACTGGTACAGCCGGGTCAAGGAGTATGACAAGGCCGAGAAGCTCAACCTCTTTGACTGTATCGAGTGCGGCGCCTGTGCCTGGGTCTGCCCGAGCGAAATCCCCCTGGTGCAGTACTACAAGATCGCCAAGGATGACATCCGCGAGGCCCGTGCCGAGGCCGAGAAGGCCGAACGTGCCAAGCAGCGCTTCGAGGCCAAGCAGGCTCGCTTCGAGCGTGAGAAGGCGGCCCGCGAAGCCCGCCACGCCGAGGCCGCAGCCCAGCGTCGCCAGGCCATGACGACGGCCGGGGGCGAAGATCCGGTCGCCGCCGCCCTGGCCCGCATCAAGGCCAAACAGGAGACGGCCCAGGTGGCCGTGAGTGAACCCGCACCGGACAACGAGGCCATGATTGCCGCCCGTGAGGCGCGCAAGCAGGAGGCCATCGCCCGTCGTGCCGCCAAGGCCGCCAATGGCGAGGGCAATGGGCTTGCTGACACCCCGGCACCAGGGGAGCAACATTCCAAGGCAGAGCTGGCTCCCAAGAAGGCCGCCATCGCCGCCGCCCTGGCACGGGCCAAGGCCAAGAAAGCCGCCCAGGCGCAAGGTGATGGGCCGGTGGTCGCGGGTGAGACATCTGTGAACACAAGCGATAACGCTGTTGAGGCCCCGGCCGCCGCATCCAAACCCGCCGCAGAGGTGGACCCCAAGAAGGCGGCCATTGCCGCCGCCATCGCCCGGGCCAAGGCCAAGAAGGCTGCTCAGGCGCAAGGTGATGGGCCTGTGGTCGCGGGTGAGACATCCGTGAACACAACCGAACACGCCGTTGAGGCCCCGGCTGCCGCATCCGGGCCCGCCGCCGAGGTGGACCCCAAGAAGGCGGCCATTGCCGCCGCCATCGCCCGGGCCAAGGCCAAGAAAGCCGCCCTGGCGCAAGGGGACACGCCGATGGACGCGGATAAGACATCCGTGAACACAACCGATAACGCCGTTGAGGCCCTGGCCGCCGCATCCGAGCCCGCCGCCGAGGTGGACCCCAAGAAGGCGGCCATCGCCGCCGCCATCGCCCGGGCCAAAGCCAAGAAGCTGGCGGCCGAGGCTGCCTCCTCCCCTTCGACCGACAAGAGCCACTGACCCATGTTCAATATCGCGAGTGCGCCCTTTGCCCACAACCGCAAACAGACCCAGACCCTGATGGTGCTGGTGAGCCTGGCCTGCCTGCCCGGCTTCCTGGCGCAGACCTGGTTCTTCGGCTGGGGGACCCTGATCCAGATCCTGCTGGCGCTGGTCACGGCCCTGGGTTCGGAGGCCCTGGTCCTTCGCCTGCGCGGCCGCCCCGTCAAACCGGCCCTGCTGGATGGCAGCGCGGCGCTCACCGCCGTGCTCATCGGTCTCTCCCTGCCCCCCCTGCTGCCCTGGTGGATGCTGGTGCTGGGCACGGCGTTCGCCATCATCATCGCCAAGCATCTCTATGGCGGGCTCGGTCAGAACCTGTTCAATCCTGCCATGGTGGCCTATGTGCTGCTGCTGGTCTCCTTCCCGGCCCAGATGACCAGCTGGCTGCCCCCCTCCAGCATCGCCGCCTACGACATCGGCTTCGCCGATGCGGCCTCGGTGATCTTCACCGGCTTCAGCCTCGACGGCTACAGCATGCTGCAGCTCAAGCAGGGGGTGGATGGCCTGACCATGGCCACGCCGCTGGATACCTTAAAGACCGGACTGACCCAGGGACTGACCGCCACCGAAGTGATGACCCACAAGGTCTTCGAGGGCTGGGGTGGTATCGGCTGGAGCTGGGTCAACCTCGGCTACCTGCTGGGAGGCCTCTTCCTGCTCCAGCAGAAAGTGATCAACTGGCGCATTCCGACTGCCGTGCTGGGCGCATTGCTGCTCGCTGCCACCCTGGGCTATCTGGCCACCCCGGATGCCACCGCCACCCCCATGCTGCACCTGTTCAGCGGTGCCACCATGCTCGGGGCCTTCTTCATCGCCACCGATCCGGTGAGTGCCAGCACCACCGCAAAGGGGCGCCTCGTCTACGGTGTGCTCATCGGCGTGCTGGTCTATGTCATCCGCCGTTTTGGCGGCTATCCGGATGCCTTCGCCTTCGCCGTGTTGCTGGCCAACCTGTGCGTTCCCCTGATTGACAGTCTGACCCGCCCCAAGGTCTATGGAGCCCGTCGCAAATGAACCCACATCTGAATTGCCACAGACGCGAGACAGGGAGCCTCCCATGTTGAAAAGCATGCGCAAGAATGGCCTGACCCTGGCCCTCTTTGCCCTCGGCTGCACCGCCATGGTGGTGCTGACCAACGAACTGACCCGGGATCGCATCGCCCACCAGCAAGAGCTGGAGAAGCTGCGCACCCTGCAGGCCCTGCTGCCCGAGGGGAGTTATGACAACGATCTGGTGGCCAGTTGCAAGCTGGTCAGCAGCCGGGAATACCTGGGCAGCGATGAGCCCATGCCCCTCTATACCGCCACCCTCAAGGGGGTGCATACCGGCTACGCGCTGGAAACCGTGGCCCCCGATGGTTACAGTGGAGCCATTCGCATGGTGGTCGGCACCGATGCCAAGGGGGCCGTCAGTGCGGTCAGGGTGCTGGCCCACAAGGAAACCCCGGGGCTTGGTGACAAGATAGAACTGAAGAAATCCAGCTGGATCGACAGCTTCACCGGCAAGTCCCTCACGGCCGACAACGACACCACCTGGGCGGTGAAGAAGGATGGCGGCGAATTCGACGCCTTCACTGGGGCAACCATCACACCGCGGGCCGTGGTCAAGGCGGTGAAAAATTTGCTGAGGCTGCAACAGGAGCACCCCGAACTGCTGCACGATGCCCCCTCCTGCCATACCAACCCCTAACGCCGGAGCACACGCTATGGAACAAGTCGACGTGATTGACACGGCCAGCCAACCCGCCGGGGAAAGTGGCCGCCGCGAAGAGCTCAAGGAGCTGATGCTGCAGGGACTGTGGAAGAACAACCCCTCCCTGGTGCAGGTGCTGGGACTCTGCCCCACCCTGGCGGTCTCCTCCACCTTTACCAATGCGTTGGGGCTCGGCCTTGCCACCATGGTGGTACTGGTCTGCTCCAACCTCGCCGTCTCCCTGGTGCGCAACTGGGTGCCCAAGGATATCCGCATCCCGGTCTACGTGATGATTATCGCGGCCCTGGTGACCAGCGTGCAGCTGTTGATGAACGCCTACACCTACGGCCTCTATCAGGCGCTCGGCATCTTCATCGCCCTCATCGTCACCAACTGCGTCATCATCGGCCGCGCCGAAGCCTATGCCTCCAAGAACCCGCCCCTGCTTGCCGCCCTCGACGGCTTCATGATGGGGCTGGGCTTTACCCTGGTGCTGCTGGTACTGGGGGGTCTTCGCGAGATCATCGGCATGGGCACCCTGTTTGACGGTGCCGAGCTGCTGCTGGGTGACTGGGCCAAGTCATTGCGCGTCGAGCTGTTCCACGCCGACGCCAGCCTGCTGCTGGCGATCCTGCCCCCCGGCGGCTTCATCGGCCTCGGTTTGATGATCGCCGGCAAAAACGCCATCAACGACTGGATGGGCCGCAAGCAGAGTGCCGAGAAGGCCCACTGCACCGTGCCGGCGGCGGGCGCCCGCACTACCCAGCTCTGAGACAAGAGAGAGCCATGAACAACCAGAAACGCAGGCTGATCCTGGAGCGGTTGCGCGATGACAACCCCCATCCCACCACAGAGCTCAACTTCACCACGCCCTTCGAGCTGCTCATCGCTGTGCTGCTTTCGGCCCAGGCCACCGACGTGAGCGTCAACAAGGCCACCGACAAGCTCTATCCGGTGGCCAACACCCCCCAGGCCATGCTGGATCTGGGGGTGGACGGGGTCAAGGAGTACATCAAGACCATTGGCCTGTTCAACACCAAGGCTGAGAACGTCATCAAGACCTGCGCCATTCTGCTGGAACGCCACGGCGGCGAGGTGCCGGAGAATCGCGAGGCCCTCGAGGCCCTGCCCGGCGTCGGCCGCAAGACCGCCAACGTGGTGCTCAACACCGCCTTCGGCTGGCCCACCATCGCCGTCGACACCCATATCTTCCGGGTCTCCAACCGCACCGGCTTTGCAGTGGGCAAGAACGTCGATCAGGTGGAGGAGAAGCTGCTCAAGGTGGTCCCCGCCGAGTTCAAGCTGGACGTGCATCACTGGCTCATCCTGCACGGGCGTTACACCTGTCTCGCCCGCAAGCCCCGCTGCGGCTCCTGCATCATCGAAGATTTGTGCGAATACAAAGAGAAGGTCTATCCCGAGAGTTGATCTGCAGGCCTCTGCGGATCCGGTCTCGGGCAATGGATTCAAGGCAGTACCAATCCACCAACCCGGAGAATTGAGCAATGAGAATTCTGCATACCATGTTGCGCGTCGGCGATCTGCAACGTTCCATCGACTTCTACACCCGAGTGCTGGGCATGACACTGCTGCGCAAGAGCGAGAACAGCGAATACAAGTACACCCTGGCCTTCGTCGGCTACGGCGACGAGAAGGATGAAGCCGTCATCGAGCTCACCTACAACTGGGGGGTGAGCGAGTACGAGCTCGGTTCCGCCTATGGTCACATCGCCCTGGAAGCGGACGACATCTATGCCACCTGCGAGGCGCTGCGCGCCGCAGGCGCCAAGATCACCCGCGAACCGGGCCCGGTGAAGGGCGGCACCACCGTCATCGCCTTCGTGGAAGACCCGGACGGCTACAAGATTGAGCTGATTGCCAAGAAAGACGCCGGTACCGGCCTGGGCGCCTGAGCCCACGCTGCCTGGCGGTCAGAAAAACAACGGGGCCCAGGGCCCCGTTTTCATTGGCTGCGGCCACCGTCAGGCCAGGCGGAAGCGCCCCATGCTCTGGCGCAGACCCGCCACCAGCTGGCTCAGCTCCAGACAGGCTTTGGCGGTGTGATCCGCGCCGGTCGCGACCTCGTTGGAGGAGTCGTTGATGCGCGCCACGTTGCGGCCCAGCTCATCGGAGACCGCATCCTGCTCGCCACAGGCACTGACAATCTGGATCGCCATGTCGGCTATCTGGGCCACCGCCTCTTCAATCTGACGAATGCCCGCGCTGGTGCGTTCGCTCTGGCTCACGCACTGGCGGATCATCTCGCAACTCTGGCCGGTCACCGACTTCGCCCGGTTGGCACGAGCCTGCAGGGTCTCGATGATGGCGACGATTTCGCCGGTGGAGGCCTGGGTACGCCCCGCCAGGGTGCGCACCTCGTCGGCCACCACCGCAAAGCCGCGCCCCTGCTCACCGGCACGGGCCGCCTCGATGGCGGCATTGAGTGCCAGCAGGTTGGTCTGGTCGGCAATGCCGCGAATGACATCCACCACCAGGTTGATCTGGGCGGACTCTTTCTCCAGTTCACTCACCAGGTTGCCCGCCTGTTCCATCTCACCGGCCACCCGGGTGATGGCATCCAGGGCCCCCTGCACATCCTGACTGCCGCGACGAGCCAGGGCATTGGCGGAGCTTGCCGACTCCGAGGCCACCTCGGTGTTGCCCGCCACATCCGCTACCGTCGCCTTCATCTGGGCCATGGCGGTGGCGACCTGGGCTATCTCCTGCTGCTGGCTCTGGATCCCCTGGGATGATTGCTCGGAGACCGCGCTCACCTCCTCGATGGCGGCCCCCAGCTGGGTCACGGCGGCGGCCACCTCCTCGATGAGCCCACGCAGGTTGTCCTGCATCTTGAGGGAGGCGCTGGCCAGCATCCCCAGTTCGTCCTGCCCGATGTGCTGGCGATCCAGCCGATGGGTCAGATCCCCCAGGGCGATGGCATTGGCCTGGGCCACCACGGCTTGCAGGGGCAGGCAGATCTGGCGGGTAAGGAACCAGGTCATGACCCCCATGAAGATCAGCAGGGTCGCGATGCTCACCACGGCAAAGGTCATCACCATGGTGACGCTGCCAAGCAGGCTGCCACAGTTCTCTTCCACAAAGCCAAGATTCACCTTCACCAGGGCACGCACCGCCAGCTCCAGCTCGGTGTAGAGCCCGTTCGAGCGAAACAGCGCCTCCCTGGCCTCATCCCTGCTGCCCTGGAACAACAGGGCATCCACCTGGTTGACGGCCCCCAGATATTGCAGCCACTGCTGCTTGACGCGGTTGAAGGCCTGGCGTTCATGCTCGGCTCCCACGGTTGCCTCGTAGGCATCCATGACCTGCTGCACCTTGCCCAGGCTCTCCTGGATGCGGGCGCGGCGAACCTGCCTGTCGACGGCATCTTCCACCATCAGCAGGGCAAACTGGGCACGGCGCACATAGGAGACGTCGTAGAGCAGGTTGTCCACCGAGAGCACGCTTGGCAGGGTGGAGTCGGTGAAGTTCAATACCCGATCCCGAATGTCCCGCAGTTCGGTGGCGAGAAACAGACCGAAGACGGCGTTGATGACGGCAATGACCGCAAAGACGGCGGCAATCTTCTTGCCGATGGAGAGATGCTTGTAAGACATGTTGGCTGGTGATCCTCGACTGCAGATGTGCAGTGACACAATGATCACATCCGTGTAAGCGGTGACCCGAGACTCCTGACGGGAAATGACGATGGGAGCGAAGAGAGGGGATCCCTTGCTTCCCGCTCGCCCCACGCCGGGCCTTGTGCCCGCCACGAGGCTGCCAGCACAGGAGCGACCAGTTCGACGCAAAACTTGAGCCGATTGCCACAATCGGTCCGCAGTCATGGACAAAGCAGGGGCCAGGTTATGTAATGGCCGCTCGTCTCTCCCCATTCCTGTCTTCAGAGGCCCCATGGACAACGTATCTACCCTCTCCCCTTCCTGGTCTGTCCAACTGCGCGAGCAGATAGCGGATCGCCCCCTCATCGCCCTGGGGCTGCTGCTCGCCCTGGTCGCCGTGCTGCTGCTCCTGGTGCAGAGTCTCGTCATGCTGGCAGCAGGAGAGATCACGCCCGGGGTACGCTATGGCCTCATCGGCGGCGCTGCGGGTTTTGCCGCCACGGCGCTGGGCGCCCTGCCTGCCCTGTTCCTGCGCGCCGTTCCCCAACGGGTGGAAGATGCCATGCTGGGGTTCGCCGCCGGCATGATGCTGGCGGCGAGCGCCTTCTCACTGCTGCTGCCGGGGCTCGAGGCCGCCGAGGGGATCACGGGTGACGGCTTCCTCGCCGCCGCCGTGGTAGTGGCCGGCATGACCCTCGGGGTGCTGCTGATGCTGGGACTGGATCAATTCACCCCTCACGAACACGACAAGACCGGCCCTTGTGGTCCCGGCCATGAGAGCTGCTCACGGGTCTGGCTGTTCGTCTTCGCCATCGCCCTGCACAACCTACCCGAAGGCATGGCCATCGGGGTCAGCTTCTCCCAGGGGGACATGACGATGGGACTGCCCCTCACGACCGCCATTGCCCTGCAGGACATTCCCGAAGGGCTGGCGGTAGCGCTGGCCATGTGCGCAGCCGGTTTTCGCCCGCCGGTGGCCGTGCTGGTCGCCATCGGCAGCGGCCTGCTGGAACCGCTCGGCGCCCTGCTCGGGGTAGGACTCGCCAGCGGCATGGCCATCGCCTACCCCATCGGTCTCGGGCTCGCGGCTGGTGCCATGCTGTTTGTGGTCTCCCACGAAGTGATCCCGGAAACCCATCGCAACGGCCACCAGACCCACGCCACCCTGGGCCTGATGGCAGGCTTCGCCCTGATGATGACCCTCGACACCGCACTCGGCTGATCACCCCCCTCAAGCCCCGTGCGCCCGGTGACGACAGAGCGAACCCCTTGAAATAAGAGGGGGAAATCGCCTAATGTTGAGCCCCCGGCGCCCTTTGACTGGTTGATGTACGGCGCCTGAATCCCATCGGAAGCCTGCCCGGATGACCCTCAGGATAATCCTGCTGCTGTGCCTGCTTGTCCTCACCGCCAGGGCCATTGGCGCCACCGAGGTCTTTCATACGGCCGCGCAACAGGCGTCGTCCCCCAAGTTCGTGACGCTCCCCGACGGGCATGTCGGCGGGATCTGCGTCGATCTCTTCCGGCTCATGGAAGCGAGGGAGCCTGCCCTTCGCATTGAGGGAGATCAGCGCTTCCTGCCGCTGCGACGGCTGGAAAAGAAGGTGCAGCACGGCCAGCTGGACTTCATCTGCGGCGTGGGAGAGAGCCCGGCCAGGCGGGATCACTTCATCGTCCTGACCCCCGCCATCTTCACGGTGCGCTACCACCTGGCGGTGCGCCGTGACGATCCCGTCGAGATACGCAGCTGGCAGGATGTCAGGGCCCTCGGCCAGGGGGGCATCATCCTCATCAACCATGGCAGCGGTGCTATCGCCCGGCTCCAGGACATCGGCGGCCTCATCATCGACAGCGGCGGGATCAGCAACCAGGCCAACTACGAGAAGTTGTTGATGAAGCGCGGCCGTTTCGTCTACTACCGCTCCCCGGGGTTTGAGTCCGACTTGCGCGAACAGGGGCTGGCCGACAAGATCCGCATCCTCCCCACCGTGATGGAAGAGACCCCCTTCTACATTCTGTTCCATCGCCACAGTGCCCCCGAGCGCCTGACCCTGTTCGCCAACACCCTGCAACGGCTCGCAGACAGTGGTGAACTGGCCGCCCTGGCCAGACGCTACCCCTGACCCCCCATCCGCGCCATCGCAATGCTCGGCGCCACCGCCAAGTTTTGCTATCATCCACGCCAACTTTTTCGGCCCAGCGGCCATCGAGACGAGGTAGATGATGAAAGTAGGTATTATCGGCGCCATGGAGCAGGAAGTGGCCCTGCTGCGCAGCCAGCTGAGCGAGCCCACCACCCTGCAACTGGGCGGCTGCGAGTTCTATCAGGGCAAGCTGGCCGGTAAAGAGGTGATCCTGACCCGATCCGGCATCGGCAAGGTCGCCGCCAGCGTCGCCACCAGCCTGCTGCTGGAGAAGTTCGCTCCCGATTGCGTCATCAACACCGGTTCCGCCGGCGGCTTCGCCCAGGATCTGCACATCGGTGACGTGGTCATCGCGAACGAGATGCGCTTCCACGACGTGGACGTGACCGCCTTCGGTTACGAGATGGGCCAGATGGCCCAGCAGCCCGCCGCCTTCCCCTGCGACGAAAAACTCATCGCCCTGGCACAAGCCTGCATTGCCGAGCAAGGCAAGCACCAGACCAAGGTCGGGCTCATCTGCACCGGCGATCAGTTCATGTGCAAGCCGGACGCCATCGCGAAAGCCCGTGCCGACTTCCCGCAGATGCTGGCGGTGGAGATGGAAGGGGCCGCCATCGGCCAGGTGTGCCACATGTTCAAGGTGCCCTATCTGGTGGTACGGGCCATGTCGGACATCGCCGGCAAGGAGCAGGTGGAATCCTTCGATGCCTTCATCGAGGTGGCGGGTCAACACTCCGCCGAAGTGATCATCGCGCTGCTCGGCAAGCTGTGATCGACGCCCCCTCCTGGGATGCTCTGATGACCGCCCTCGCCTCCACGACGGCGGCCATCATGGTGGGGGCCGCCCTACTGGAGGCCCTGCTGCCCTGGCCCGCACGCTTTCGACCCGGCGCAGCCGTGCCTCTGCTCACCCGCCTCGGCCAGAAGGTCTATCGCCCCGACGGCACGCCACGCCAGCAGAGCCAGGCCGGGCTCCTTGCCCTGCTGGTGGTCTGGGTGCCCTGCGCTGCCGGTCTCTGGGCGGTGCGCAATCTCTCCCTGTCCGAGCCCCTGTTCGACCTCCTGTTCCTGCTGCTGATGCTCGAATCCCGCCCCTTGCGGGAACTCGCCCGGGGGAGCCGCGCCCTGGCGACCCAGGAGACGCTGGTCGTGGCGAGGCTGCAGGTCGCCCCCTGGCTCAAGCGGGAGACCGGCAAGCTCTCGGTGATGGGGTTGAACAAGGCGGTGAGCGAGACCTGCGTACTGCGCCTCGTGGGTCAGTGGGCCGCCCCCCTGCTGGGCTTTGCCCTGGCCGGGGTACAGGGTGCCCTGCTGGTGCGGCTCGCCCAGTTGACCCATCTGGCGTGGAACCCCAAGCAAAGCGCGTTCGTCCACTTCGGCCGCCCGGCTGCGGCGCTCTATCAGGGTTTCTGCGCCCCCGCCATCCTGCTGCTGGCACTCCCCCTGTGCCTGACCCAGGTGCGTGGGCTGGGCAACAGAGTGCGGCCTGCGCTGCATTGGCCTCATCCCGCCATGGGAGTCCTGCTCGCGCTGCTGGCCCGGGCCACGGGCCGCCGACTCGGCGGCCCCCGCTACTATCAGGGCCAGCTGGTGCGCTTTCCAGTATTTGATGAGGGGAGCGAACCCGATGCCAACCTGCCCCTGCGCCTGCTGCAACGTCTGCAACTGACCGGCTGGGGCTGGCTCGGGCTCTCGCTGCTCCTGACATGGATGGCGCTCAATCATGGCTGATCGCGTTTCCCTTCGTGCCCTGGGCCTGCTTGTCTGCCTGCTGGGCACCTCACTGTGCGCCATGGCCACCCCGCCGCAGCGCATCGTGAGCCTCACTCCCCATCTGACGGAACTGCTGTTCGATATCGGCGCCGGGGATCGCGTGGTCGCCACCGACGATGCCTCCGATTACCCCGCCGAGGTGGCCAACCTCCCCCGGGTGGCCAACTATCGCAGTATCAACCTCGAGGCGCTGCTGGCCCAGAAGCCGGATCTGGTAGTGGCCTGGCGCTCCGCCCAGGCCCGTATGCTGGGCCCGGTCGAGCGTCTCGGCATTCCCGTCTTCTACTCGGAGCCCACCGACTTTGCCTCCCTGGCCACCGAGATGCGCAGCCTGGGGCACCTGCTCGGGCTCACGCCCAGAGCCGACGAGCAAGCCCGCGCCTATCTGACCCGGCTCGACGCCCTGGCGGCGCGCTACGGCGAGCCCAAGCCCCTGTCTGTCTTCTATCAGCTCTGGTACCCGCCGCTCACCAGCGTCAATAATTCGACCTGGCCGGGGCAGGCCATCACCCTCTGCGGCGGACGCAACATCATGGCGAATACGGGAGCAGCCTACCCCCAGGTCGGGCTGGAGCAGGTGATCAAGGCCAATCCCGGGCTCATCCTGGCTGGCGGCCGGGATCCTTCTGTGCTGGATCACTGGCGGCAGTGGCCCATGCTGGACGCCGTCAAACACCAACGGCTCGCCCTCATCAACGCCGATGAGCTGCACCGCTTCACCCCGCGGGCCCTCAATGCGGTGGAGCAGCTGTGTGAGGCGATAAAACTATCGACGCTGACCTCTCAAGCAGATCAATTACCAGGCAATAAATGACAGTGCAATGGATTAACAACTTTCAGAATCACATCTATCTGCATAGATAAAGGGGGAGTTGATTCTACCATAATAGAGATGATAAATATTTTCCCTGCATTAATCATTACCAGTCTTTAATAGCGCATAAAGTGTAATATCGCTGGCCAGCCCTGATTGCTGCAGCCCTTGCGCCAATACGGTCAAGAACTTGGGAAAGTGCGAACAAGTATCCCACGAACAAAAAATGAAAATTTTAGTCATTTAATATCAATGGGTTACCAGTAAAT
>NZ_JAPDBZ010000104.1:0-14348 GCF_027705505.1 Aeromonas sp. QDB56 | reverse complement strand
AAAGCAAGCTGGGATGACAATTATCGGGCACAACTATTCTTTGGTTAAATAACCAACAAAGTATGCTCCCGCCCTGCTCTGTCAGCCGCCTTGACCCAGAGGATCTCCGGGGTGCCTGACGATACCAGCAAGTATCGGGCGATGGTGAAAAACCAGTCGCTCAGCCGGTTGATATAGGGTAAAACGGCCGGATTCACCCGCTCTACGCGGCTCAATCCAAGCAGCAGGCGCTCGCAGCGACGGGTCAGAGTACGCACCACATGTGCCTGGGCCGCCGCCCGCGAACCGCTCGGCAAAATAAAATTGCGCAGCACCGGCAACCCGGCACTGTAGGCATCGATCTGTTGCTCGAGCCTGTTCGTCCAAGCCTCGTTCACCTGCCACAGCGCATCCGTTTGCGATTCACTGGAAAATGCCAGCTCCCCGCCCAGATCAAACAGCTCCTGCTGCAACAATATGAGATCGGCCAGGAGTGTACTCTCCCCGACGGGTATTTCAGCCATCAACAAGCCTATTTGGGAATTCAGCTCGTCGATGGCGCCATAGGTCTCGACACGTTTATCGTCTTTGGCCAGGGAAGTCCCATCGGCCAGTCGCGTGAGCCCCTTGTCCCCTTGCCTTGTATATATTCTCATTCTGACATCCTGTTAATAATGGGAATAATCATGGACTCGAGTCCATTGAGCTTTATCTCGTAGGCCAGTGCCAGAGACTGGCCCAGGGTACCGGCCGGAAAACCGCTTCGCGCCATCCATACCAGATAGGGCTCGGGAATATCGATGATGCGCCGCCCCTTGTATTTCCCGTAAGGCATCTTGCTGGCCAGCGTCAGCAAGATGCGCTCATCGCTGAGTCCATCCATATCAATCGATATTCAGGTATTTATGGGTCTGGATGGAGAGTCGCCAGTTACGGGCGATGCAGGTCGCCATGGCCAGCTCCGTGGCCCTGGCTTTCTGGCTGATGGGTTGCAGCGCAATCATCACATCGGGGCGCAGCCGGGCGGTGGCCAGCAGGGCATCCAGCTCCTCGATATGGTGCTCGGTGGCCACCGGATGCTTGATCTCGTTGGCCCGCTCGAGGGCAGAGACCAGCACCGGCAACCCACCCTTCATGCCGATCTTGGGGGAAACAGTCACCCAGGTCTGCTCATGGGTCAGCACCTCGCTGGTCCCGCTGGTTTCGATCTGCACCTGATAACCCGATGCCACCAGGGCCGAAGATAGCTCGCGCAAGTCGTAGAGGCAGGGCTCACCACCGGTCAACACCACGTGACGGGCCCGGTAACCGAGCCGGGTAAAGCTGGCCAGAATATCTTCCGTGCTCATCTTGCTCCAGCCGTCGGACTCATTGGAACGATCGAGCACCTCGCCAGGGGCCACCTCACGCTCGGGGTCCACCACCCAGGTGTGGCGGGTATCGCACCAGGGACAGCCCACCGGGCAGCCCTGAAGGCGAACGAAGATGGCGGGCAGGCCGGTAAATACCCCCTCCCCCTGGATGGTCTGGAAGATCTCGTTGATTGGGTAGTGCATCTTGGTCACGACTTGCTGCAAAGGGGGCGGATTATACCCCAAACCCGGGCCAGGCACAGGCTCAGGATCCGCTTTTCTCGCCCAGTCCGCTCTTCTCGTAAAGTCTGGCACGGATGCCGCTCTTGTCAGCCAGATAGCGATCCAGGCCACGGCGACGCAGCTCGCAGGCCGGACAGGCCCCGCAACCATCTCCCTGGACACCGTTGTAGCAAGTGAGCGTCTGGTGACGCACGGTATCGAGGTGACCGTAATGATCCGCCAGCGCCCAGGTTTCGGCCTTGTCGAGCCACATCAGGGGGGTTTCGAAGCGGATGGGGCGATCCAGCCCCAGGGAGACCGCCTGATTGAGCGCCTTGACGAAGTCGTCGCGGCAATCGGGATAGCCGGAAAAGTCGGTCTCGCACACCCCGGTGATCACCGCTTCGGCGCCCACCTGATAGGCATAGATGGCCGCCAGGGTCAGGAACAGGATGTTGCGTCCCGGCACGAAGGTGTTGGGCAGGCCGTTCTCCTGAAGCTCGAAGCTCACTGGTATGTCGTCCCGGGTCAGCGCAGAGATGGCCAGCTCCCCGAGCATGGCCACATCCATTACCTTGTGGGCGGCGATCCCGAGCGCCGTCGCCAGATGGCGGGCGGTGTCAATCTCCGCCCGATGGCGCTGGCCGTAATCGAAGGTGATGGCATGCACTTCGTCATAGCGGGCCTGTGCCTGCACCAGGCAGGTGGTGCTGTCCTGCCCGCCACTGAAGACCACGACGGCTTTTTTCATGTTTTTCACTCCTCTGGGCAACTCAACGGCGGCGGCCTTGTGCAAAGTCATGCCACTGCCGGTTCAAATGGGTAAACAGGGTCATCAGCGGGGCGAAGCGCTCAGGCTCTCCTTCCCACCGGGACAACAGATGGTAGCCCGCTTCCAGGGTGGACAATGCCTCCTCAAAGGGCTTCTTGCGAATGGAATATTGCCCGGCAATGGCGCCGAGGGTGATCCGCGGCAACCCGAGCAGTGCAGGCGAGCTGTGCAACATGCGATAGGCTTTGCGCCAGGTGCCATCGAGGAGGATGAAGTGGGCTCGCACGGTGCGTCCACGCCTCAGGAGATGCTCCCTTGCCTGTATCAGGGTCAGGGCCTCCTCATCGGGCCACAGCACGTAGCACTGGACAGCGGGGTCGGCAAGCAGGACATTGAGCCCTTCGTCGTCGGAAAAGTCCTCTCCCACATGGATGCGCACATCGGTCAGGGACGCCGCCAGCAACGCAGCCGTCCCCTTGGGGTGACCTACTTCGGCAGGGTGTTGCAGAATATGGAGCGCAGCCAGGTTCGGCACCCGCTGAATATAATCGCACAGGCACGCTTTGAGGGCCCGGGTACAGCGTGTACAGTATCGGCTCTCTTTGTCGTTGGGCTGCTTCATGTTGTCAGGAAAATCGGGTCTGCTCTGGGTCATCGCGCTTTCGCTCGTCACTGCCTTGCTCTTTTTCACCGTGCCAAATCATCAGCTCGCCTTCGATCGCGACCTGATCGCCCAGGGCGAAGGGTGGCGCATCATAACAGGCAATCTGGCACACACCAATGGATGGCATCTGCTGCTCAACCTGAGCGGTCTGGCCGTGCTCTACAGCCTGTTTCAGGAGTACCTGACGGGATGGCGCCTGCCCGTGCTGTTGCTGCTGCTGGGAACGGCGGTCGGACTCGGCATCTGGTGGGGCTGCCCGCAAACCCAGTGGTACATGGGACTCTCCGGCCTGCTGCACGGCTTGTTCGTATGGGGTGCCATGCAGGACATCCGCTTTCGCCGTCACTCCGGCTGGCTGATGCTGGCGGGCGTCGCCATCAAGCTCGGTGTGGACTTTTACAGTGCCGGCGAGAGCCCTGTCTCCGCCTTGATCGGTGCCAGGGTACACATCGAGTCACACTTCATCGGTGCACTCGCCGGCCTGCTGCTCGGTTTCTTCCCCATTCGTCTGGACGCCCAGGCCGTCCACTCCTGAGCTCCCCATAGGCAAAGCCAGCCCACGGCCAAAATGCAGCAGGCCGGATCTGGGATCCGGCCTGCGCTCATTCGCCCATGACGCCGTTACCGGCAAAGCTCGGCATTGATCGCCCCAAGCATGGCGGCGGGATCCGAGGACTGGGTGATGGGACGACCGATCACCAGATAATCCGCCCCCGCCTCCACCGCTGCCAGCGGCGTCATGACGCGGCGCTGATCACCGGCAGCCGATCCGCTCGGACGAATGCCCGGCGTCACCAGCTTGAATTCGGTTCCCAGCAGCCCCTTCAGCACACTCGCCTCTTCCGCGGAGCAGACCACACCATCCAGCCCGGCCGTCTTGGCAAGGGTGGCCAGGCGGATCACCTGTTCTGCCGGCGTCACATCCAGACCCAGGGGCGCCATGTCGGACTGCTCCATGCTGGTCAGCACGGTTACCCCGATGAGCAGGGGCGCGTTGTCGCCGTATGGCAGCAACGCCTCTCTGGCGGCACGCATCATGCGTTCGCCACCGCTGGCATGGACATTCACCATCCAGACGCCCAGCTCCGCACTGGCCGCCACCGCCTTGGCGACGGTGTTGGGAATGTCGTGAAATTTCAGATCCAGGAAGACGTCGAACCCCTTGGCCACCAGTTGACGAACGAACTGGGGACCAAACAGGGTAAACATCTCCTTGCCTACCTTGAGGCGGCACTGGGCCGGTGAGATCTGCTCAATGAAGGCAAAGGCGTCGGCTTCGTGCTGATAATCCAGCGCGACCAGTACTTTGGGGTCTTGCATGTCACTTCCTATGGATTGTTATGCCACAGCCAGGCACAGCAGAGCCGGGGCCCGGTTGCACGCTGGCATCTGAAATTCTTGGGTATCCGTGCTCGCCCGGGCGTGTTGGCCTCGCTGGCGTTTACTCTCCATCCAGCCCTCGGATCGGCTTGATGGTGCCCCACTGCCGGCAGGAAGGGCATTGCCAGAACAGCGAATGGGTGGCAAAGCCGCACTGACGGCACTTGTGGGTCGACTTGATCTTGATCTGCTCACCGACCAGCTGTTGCAGCAGCTCCAGGCTCTCCTTGGCAGGCCCCTCCTCGGCACTGACCAACTGGAAACCGACTAGCTGATAAAGGCCCTTCATGGAGGGGTGGCGACGCAGTTGGCGCAGCACCAGGGCCCGGGCCTGGCTCAACCCATCGCGAGCCTCCACCAGATTGGCCAGTGCCAGGGTCACGCTGACCCCCGCATGATCCTCTACCGCTTTTTCAAGCAGCGGGATAAGCTCCTGGCTGCGACCAAGCTGGCGATAGCATTCGAGCAGTTTTGGCATGGCTTCGGAGGCAAAGTCGATATCCTGCTCGAACACCCGCAGGAGCTCCTTGGCCGCATCCTCGAACCTGCCCTCCTCCATCGCCAGATCGGCCAGCCGCAAGCTGGCGCGGGCACAGGCCGGGTGCGCACCGAGCGCACGCTTGAGCTTGGCGATGCCCGCAGGCTTGTCGCCATCGCGCAAGGCACTCTCCGCCTGTTCGCAATAGAAGTGGGATATGGGCTCGGCCAGCTTCTTGCCCTGGAATTTCTGCAGACGCACCGCCACGGCGATGGCATTGTCCCAGTCACGCAACTGCTGATGAATGATCAGGAGCTGTGCCAGAGCCGTCTCTTCGAAATCGCTGTCATCACACAGCTCTTTCCAGAGTGCTTCGGCCCGATCGAGCAAGCCGGCAGCCAGAAAGTCACGAGCCAGCTCCTGCAAGGCAAGCTGACGCTGCTCACGGGTCAGCTGACGGGCGACCAGGTTCTGGTGGATCTTGATGGCACGATCGACCTCGCCCCGTTGACGGAACAGGTTGCCGAGGGAGAGGTGGGTTTCGATGGTTTCGCTGTCGACTTCCAGCAGCTGGATAAAGAGATCCACCGCCTTGTCCGACTCGTCAGAGAACAAATAGTTGAGGCCCGCCACGTACTGGCGGGAAAACTGGTTACTCTGTTGCTGGGTGTCCTGGCGAACACTCCTGCGGCCCATGTACCAGCCATAACCGGCGGCGATGGGCAACAGCAGGAAAAGCAGTTCAAGCATCGAGGGACATTATTCCTTGGTTGTCGACCGGGCAAGCTCCAACTCGCGAGATTGACGACGCATGGTTCGGTTCAGGGTGCGATTTTGCAGCTTGAGACGCAGGAACAGCAGACCAAATACCAGCCAGCCCAGCAGAAAACCGCCGGCGAAGAAGAACCCCAGCAACATGGAGAGCGAGAACTCCCCCTGGGCAATCAGGTAGTTGAACTGCACCAGCTGACCATTTTGAGAACCGATGGCAAGGGTCAGGACAAACACCAGCACCAGTGGAATGAGGGCCAAGATACGCTTCATGGGAGCTCCCTGTCTGTAGCGAATGAGTGACTGATTATCCTTAAAATCACAGGCAGACTCTAGCGCGAATGGGAAAAGAGTGTGAGAAACCCGACAACGGGCAGACTCCAGGCCATAAAAATGAAAAAGGCATACTCAGGTATGCCGTTTTCTGCATTATTCGATGATGTTGACGCGTTCGCGCAACTCTTTGCCAGGTTTGAAGTGCGGGACATATTTCCCGGTCAGTTCAACCTTGTCCCCGGTCTTGGGGTTGCGACCCACGCGGGGCGCACGATAGTGCAGCGAGAAACTGCCAAATCCTCGGATTTCAATCCGGTCGCCGTTTTGCAAGGTCGATGCCATCTGCTCAAGGATCTCCTTGATAGCGGCTTCGACATCCTTGGCCGGCATATGCATGCGGCTGGCTGCCAGTTGTTCGATGAGATCTGATTTGGTCATAAGGTTAAATCTCCTTCCCCGATCACATGCAATAATCATTTTGCCAAGATAAAAAAGGGCGGCGCAATGCCGCCCTTTTCTTGCATCAAGGATTACTCACCCTTGGCGGCTTTGAACGCTTCCATCATGGCATTGCTGAACACAACTTCTTCTTGTTGGTTCAGGCTGTCGATGGCAACACGCTCGTCAGCCTCGTCCTTGGCACGGACAGACAGGCTTACGGTACGGTTCTTGCGATCAACGCCCATGAATTTGGCTTCAACTTCGTCACCAACAGACAGCACCAGAGTGGCGTCTTCTACGCGGTCACGAGCAGCGTCGGAGGCACGCAGGTAGCCTTCTACGCCGTCAGCCAGTTCGATCACGGCACCCTTGGCATCAACCTCGGTAACCTTGCCCTTCACAATAGCACCTTTCTTGTTGTCAGACAGGTACTTATTGAACGGGTCTTCTTCGATCTGCTTGACGCCCAGGGAGATGCGCTCACGCTCCGGGTCCACTTGCAGAACAACGGCTTCGATCTCGTCGCCCTTCTTGAATTCACGCACGGCTTCTTCGCCCTGGTTGTTCCAGGAGATGTCAGACAGGTGAACCAGGCCGTCGATGCCGCCATCCAGACCAATGAAGATACCGAAGTCAGTGATGGACTTGATCTTGCCGGAAACACGGTCGCCCTTGGCGTGAGTTTCGGCAAACAGCTGCCACGGGTTGGATTTGCACTGCTTCAGACCCAGGGAGATACGACGACGCTCTTCGTCGATGTCCAGAACCATCACGTCAACCACGTCGCCAACGTTGACAACCTTGGACGGGTGGATGTTCTTGTTGGTCCAATCCATCTCGGATACGTGTACCAGGCCTTCCACGCCTTCTTCGATTTCAACGAAGCAGCCGTAGTCGGTCAGGTTGGTCACGCGGCCAGACAGACGGGTGGTTTCCGGGTAACGCTTGGCGATAGCAACCCAGGGATCTTCGCCCAGCTGCTTCAGGCCCAGGGATACACGGGTACGCTCGCGGTCGAACTTCAGAACCTTGACAGCGATCTCGTCGCCAACGTTGACGATTTCGGAAGGATGCTTAACGCGCTTCCACGCCATGTCGGTGATGTGCAGCAGGCCGTCAACACCGCCCAGATCTACGAATGCACCGTAGTCGGTCAGGTTCTTGACGATACCCTTAACTTCTTGACCTTCTTGCAGGTTGGCCAGCAGGCTTTCACGCTCGGAGGTGTTCTCGGTCTCGATCACGGCACGACGGGAAACAACAACGTTGTTGCGCTTCTGGTCCAGCTTGATGACTTTGAACTCGAGTTCTTTGTTTTCCAGGTGAGCGGTGTCACGGATCGGACGCACGTCAACCAGAGAACCCGGCAGGAAGGCACGGATGCCATTCAGTTCAACGGTGAAACCACCCTTGACCTTGCCGTTGATGATACCGATAACGGTAGCTTGCTCTTCGTAAGCTTTTTCAAGCTGCAGCCAGGCTTCGTGGCGCTTGGCTTTTTCGCGGGACAGCTTGGTTTCGCCGAAACCATCTTCGATAGAGTCCAGAGCCACGTCAACGGAGTCACCTACGTTGATTTCCAGCTCGCCCATGGCGTTCTTGAATTCTTCAGCCGGGATAGCAGACTCGGATTTCAGACCGGCATCAACCAGTACGAAACCGTTCTCGATAGCAACGACAGTGCCCTTGACGATGGAACCTTGACGGGTTTCAACGGCGTTCAGGGACTCTTCAAAGAGTTGAGCAAAAGATTCGATCATTGTTTATGTCACAAATGAAACATCCACTTGCAATCCGGCACAAGCGGGGTTGTTTTAAATTATCTGCGCCATCCTTGGTGCAGACGACTGACATCAGTTTGCGCTGACATCACCAAGTTGTTGCTCTACATAGGCAAGCACCGTTGCCAGCACTTCATCTATGGTCATGGACGTTGAGTCTACAACAAGAGCATCTTCCGCGGGTTTCAGGGGAGCGACGGCGCGATTTCTGTCGCGATCGTCACGTTCCCGAATCTCGGTTAAAAGACGCTCAAAGTTAACATCAAAGCCCTTATCTTGCAACTGCTTATAGCGGCGCTGGGCCCGCTCCTCGGCGCTGGCGTCGAGGAAAATCTTCACATTCGCCTCGGGGAAAACCACTGTACCCATGTCGCGACCGTCGGCGATGAGACCGGGGGCTT
Organism: Aeromonas sp. QDB56; assembly: GCF_027705505.1. Lineage (NCBI taxonomy): Bacteria > Pseudomonadati > Pseudomonadota > Gammaproteobacteria > Aeromonadales > Aeromonadaceae > Aeromonas > Aeromonas sp. QDB56. The sequence goes on along the minus strand of NZ_JAPDBZ010000104.1, from coordinate 5,831 downwards.
GGCGAAATGCTCTCTGACGGCGCAGCAGGGCTTCACGTACCCGGGGAAACGCCGCGATTTTGCTGGCCGCGTTGCCCACTTCTTCAGTACGAATGGTGCGGGAAACATCCTCCCCTTCGAGGATCACCTTGACCAGCTCCCCTTCTACCTGGAATTGCACATCCAGATTGGCGGCCAGGGGAACCAATGCGGCTTCGGAATCGAGCTCCACATCGTGATGCAGGGCTGCCAGGGAGAGCACCCGGTAGATGGCACCGGAATCGAGCAGGTGCCAGCCCAGTTTTTCAGCCAGCAACTGGCACAAGGTGCCTTTTCCTGCTCCACTTGGGCCATCAATAGTCATCACGGGGGCCATCTGAGCCATAACGTTTCTCCTGCGCACTCGGCATCTTGACTGGTTGCACACATCCCTGTCGGGATGGGTTAATGGGCGCCGATTATACCCGAATGCGCCGTCGCTGGCAGTTGTCAGGGCACACAATTGCGCAAAAGTCGTCGTGATTGCACCTATTCTGACCAATCGGGTTAACCCACTTCTCACGCAAGGTTTTGTTCTTATGGTTGTTCCGGACAATGCGCGCTAAACTGGCCGCCCTTTTTTAAGCAGCTGTAGTCAGGAGCAACCATATGAGCAGCGTTACCCTCGTGGCCAAATCCAAGTTGCCGACCCCCTGGGGCACTTTCACGCTGGTTGGTTTTCAGGAAACCGGCACGGGCAAGGATCATGCCGCGCTGGTGATGGGCGATATCGCAGACGGCGAACCCGTGCTGGGACGCATTCATTCCGAGTGTCTGACCGGGGATGCCCTGTTCAGTCTGCGTTGTGACTGCGGCTTCCAATTGCAGGCCGCGCTGGAAAACATCGCCAAGGCGGGCCGCGGCGTCCTGCTGTATGTCCGTCAGGAAGGGCGAGGCATCGGCTTGCTCAACAAGATCCGGGCCTATCATCTGCAGGATCAGGGGGCCGATACCGTGGAGGCCAACGTGGCGCTTGGCTTTGCCGCCGACATGCGCGACTACACCATCTGCGCCGACATGCTCAAGGCGCTCGAGGTCAGGTCCCTGCGCCTGATGACCAACAACCCGCGCAAGTTGAAGGCGATGGAATCCTTTGGCATCCCGGTGGCGGAGCGCGTGCCCCTTCAGGAAGGTCGCAATCCCCACAACGAGTTTTATCTCTCCACCAAGGCAAACAAGCTGGATCACCTGTTCAAGAAATAAGGTTGCATCCACCTTTTCAGCATACGCCTCCAGATTGGAGGCGTTTTTATTGGTGATACCACTCAATCATTCAGTATCTGTAGCACAATGATGAGACGCATCCCCTTGCGCCAGCAAAAAATCCCGCAACGCCCGGTTCGCCATGGAGAGCGGATCCCCCCGTCGCCAGGCGACGCAGAGATCCAGGAAGATAGGGGGTGAAAAAGGGATGCCGGTGAGGGCCGGCTCCTCTTCCAGCGCCATGCGCAGGAAGGTGGTCACGGCGAATCCCTGACGCACCACCGCCTTGAGCAGTGGGATGAGATTGCTTTCGAACGCGATGTCAGGCTCTACCCCCAGCCCCTGCGCCAACACCTCCATGTGTTCCCTGTGGTAGAAGCCTCGCCGGAACATGGCGAGCTCCTGGCCGAAGAACTGTGGCAGCGAGACCGACTCAGCGCCGCGCAGCGGGTGCTCCTCCCCCACCACCATCAGCATCTCTTCCCGCAGCAGTTGCGCCCCCTCGAGGGCCGGTGGCAGATCGCTGGTGATGAGGATGGCGAGATCCAGACTGCCATCCACCATGCGGCTGAGCAGCTCCCGGGTGCCCGCCTCCTCCACCCGGATCTTCAAGCCGGGGTAGCGATGCTTGAACGCCATCAGGATTGGCGGGAAGTAATAGGATCCCATCATGTAGGGGATGCCGATGCGCACCTCCCCCCGCTCCAGCCCCTTGAGCTCGGCCATCTCGGCCTCGGCCTGGTGCATCTGGCGCAGCAGCCGTTCGGCGTGGCGACAGAGGACCTCTCCCTCCGGGGTGAGGCGCACGCTGCGGTCCTGCCGGTCAAACAGCCGCAGATCGAGCTGCTGCTCCAGCTTGGCGATGGCCATGCTGACGGCAGGCTGGGCCACGTTCAGCCCCTGGGCCGCCCTGGTGAAGGAGCCGGCATCGCGCACCGCCAGCAGGTATCCGAGCTGTTTCAGATCCATATCAATTTCATTTATCAGGGTGATAACTTAAATATATTATATTTATACGTTTCGTCGCACTACCCTGCACAAAAGTCGTCGGGACAACTCCATATGATCGAAGTAGGCAGTCGCGAATGGATACGCGCCACCCTGGCCCTCAGCCTGGGTTCCTTCCTGGTATTCCTCAATCTCTACCAGACCCATCCCCTGCTGCCGCTCCTGGCAGAGGTTTTCTCGGTCAGCGCCCTGTCCGCCAGCTGGACGCTGGCAGGCTGTACCGCAGGGCTTGCAGGCTCCCTGCTCGTCTGTGCCCGTCTGGCTGATCGGTTCGGACGGCGGCGGATCATGCTGTGGACCCTGGCGGCCGCCATCCTGCTCTCCCTGTGCATCCCCTGGGTCACCCACTTTGATGTGCTGGTGAGCCTGCGCATCCTGCAAGGCGTCCTGCTGGCAGGGCTGCCCGCCACCGCCATTGCCTACATGGGGGAAGAGTTCAGCAAACGTGCCCTCATCGTAGCCGTCGGCGTCTATATCGCCGCCAACTCCCTGGGGGGCATCGCGGGCCGGGTGGTCGGCGGTCTGCTGGCTGGCTGGTTTGGTGACTGGCAGCACACCTTCCTCGGTATCGGGGTCATCAGCCTCGCCCTGCTGCCACTGGTCATCTGGCTGCTGCCCGCCCAGCGCTGCTTCGTGGCCGTGGAGGCAGCGCCTGGGCAACTGCGCCGCGCCATCCAGAGTCACCTTGGCAATCCCCTGCTGGTGGGGGCCTATCTCATCGGCGGTCTCAACTTCATGGTCTTCCTGAACCAGTACAGCTATCTCACCTTCCTGCTGGCCAAGGCCCCCTTCTCCCTGCCGCCCCAGTGGCTCGGCATGCTGTTTCTGACCTACCTCACCGGCACCGTCGCCTCTTCACTGAGCGGCCGCGGGGCCCATCGCTGGGGAGCACATCGTCTGCTGCTGGCGGGAATAACCTTGATGGCACTCGGCAGCCTGGCCCTGTTGCAGGGGAGCCTTGTCGCCATCATCGGGGGATTGCTTGTCTCGAGCTTCGGCTTCTTCCTCGCCCACGCCTGTGCCAGCGCCTGGGTCGGCCAGCACGTGGAGCACAACCGGGCGCTCGCCTCGTCGCTCTATCTGGTGGGGTACTACCTGGGAGCCAGTCTGGGCGGGCTTTATCTGCATCCCTTCTGGGAGCAGGGGGGGCTCTGGGGTCTGGTGCTCGGCATCGGGCTGGTGTTGATGATCACCGCGGGGTTGAGCCTCTGGCTCGGTCACTTGAAAGGACGTGTGGCGCCCGCTTGTACGTTGACGCCACAGGGTCAGGCTCCCGTCAACGGGCCCTCCCCTCACAGACCGTCATAATAGTCCGCCGGTACCGGCACCACGGCGCCGGTACAGAGCTCTTCGTCGATCACCTCCTCAAGCGGGCGCAGATGAAACTTGATCTGCCCAGAGGGCAGCATCAATCCTATATCCGGATTGCGTCCGTCATCGATGTTGCCGGTCTTGAAGGGGACATCGGGATGCGTCGCCACCAAGGCCGTGAGCGAGGGCACCACCAGCTCGATATGTTCGAGCCCGACCTGATGGCTTCGGCCCGCCTTGGGGGCGGCCAGTTCGATGCAGGGGACGGTCACCTGCTCCCAGCAGACGGGCTGGTGCAGGCGATAGGTGGCGATGGGACGACCGCCTATCATCCCCTCCACCAGCAAGACTCCGTGGGCGGCCAGCACCGCTTTCAACTCCAGATATTCCGGCAGGGTGGCGGCGCGGTAGCAGAGGTGATCCACCACGGGGGAGTCATTGACTCCCATGACGGCATGCATTTCCGTGAGCAGTTGACAAACAAATGGGGCCATGGGCCCCAGTGTGGAATCCAGGGGATGTGACATGATCACCATTTCTTCTTCGGTTGGAACAGGACGTCCAGTTCGTCCGTCTCTTTGTCCTTGATGTTTTGCAGCTCCTTCTCGCTGTGCTGCTGCAGGTGTTCTTCCAGCTGGCGCATCCCCTGACGCATGTCCTCTTCCCGCGCCAGCAGGTAGGGATCCTTGTCGGTGACATTGGCCAGCGCCCCCAGCCCCTTGGTGTAGAGCTGGCGGCAGGTGCCGTACTGCCCCTGGATCTGGGCATCCATGGCCCGCTTGAGCAGGTTGGCGATGTTGATCTTGAGCTGCATCAGCTCGAGGCGGCGATCCTCCTGGGCAAAGCCCTGGGGATCTATCTTGCCCTTGTTGTGCTCGACCCGCAGCACGGCCCGCATCTTCTTGGCCAGTTGCAGCATCTGGATGGCCTGGCGGTCGGACTCCGGCGTCTTGAAATGCCCCTCGTCCTGGCTGCTGTAGTTCTCCTGCACATTCTTGATCTGAAGCTGGACATCGGCGATGCGCTGCTTGACCTGCGCATTGGGCATCACCAGCGCGATGGCGCGGTAGGCATCCAGGATCCGGTGTTGCAACAGCAGCACCATGTTTTTGGAAAAGGGCACCAGGTTGACGTTCAGCAACACCTCTTCGGTCTCGTCTGCCACCGCCTTGTGACGGGCAATGGCCTGGCGCTTGTCCGATTCGGCCTTCTGCTTGTATTGCTGCACCACATTATAGGCGATGACCAGAAACAGGAGTGCGCCGATTGACAGCAATATCAGGGTTAAAATCATAGGGTGTTCACACTCCAGTCCCAATCCAATTGCGAGATCCTACAACAGCTTAGCCTCATAGGGTAGCGCCCAGATCCCGTATTGCCTCACAAGAACGCTCGCAGGCGGTGACCGCATCCGGTGCGTCATGCTCCATATCGCCCGCCGCCCCCATTACTTGAGGCAAAAACCCTTCGACTGCAGGAATCCCAGCATGAAGGGCCTCGCCTCCTTGCCCAGGATCCCCCTGATCTGCCCGCTCCAGGTCTGATCCTTGTTGTTGCTGCTGCGGGCCTGGTAGTAGTCGTGGATCTGCCCGTCGTACCGGGCCAGCAGGGCGCGGTCCAGGGTGGCAGGATAGCGGTTCTCGTGCACCACCAGCGCCCGGGGCAGCCGCGGTTTTTGCTCCGGCCGCTGGGCGGGATGGCCCAGGCAGAGGCCAAACAGCGGTATCACCTGATGGGGCAGACCCAGCACCTCGCTCACCTCGGCAGGATTGTTGCGAATGCCGCCGATATAGACCCCCCCCAGCCCAAGTGACTGGGCCGCCAGCAAGGCATTTTGCGCCATCAGGGCGCCGTCGATGGCCCCGATCATGAGTTGCTCCACAAAGCCGGTGCGGGCCTCCGGCACTATCTGGCTGTGACGATGGTAGTCGGCGCAAAACACCAGAAACTCCGCCGCTTCGACCACATAGGCCTGATGGCCTGCCAGCTCCGCCAGGGTGGCCCGCAACCCCTTGTCGGTAACCCGGATGATGCTGTTGGCCTGGAGGAAGCTGGAGCTCGCGGCGCTCTGGGCGGCGCTCAGGATCTGATCCAGCTGCTCTGCGCTGACGGGCTCTGGGGTGAACTGGCGAATGGAGCGATGGGAAAGAATGAGATCGATGGTCGGGTTCATGGTACCTCCGGAATGAAGGTCACACTCTACCCAAAAAAAGCGGTTCATCGCGGCTTTCCGGGGAAGGCCGCCTTGATTTTCAGAAAAAAGTATTCTGAGTCCCTAAATCCATATGCCA
>NZ_JAPDBZ010000103.1:0-14378 GCF_027705505.1 Aeromonas sp. QDB56 | reverse complement strand
TGCGATTAAATCAGATCACAAACGAAGCCTTTTTTCTATCTATTTCAATTGGTTGTAGCTAAAGATCCTGTACATGAGTCATCCCTGACACCAGCAGAGCAAGAGCAGGCACAGAGTGCCGTGATTGCGACCTGGTCCAGGCTCGACTGCTGCTGCATGTTGACCGCACTCATTCGGATGGATCGTTTTTGCGACAACCTTCTCTATGATGCTGTGCGTAGTGGTCTTGTTGCCATGATATTGCAGAGATTTTCTCAACTATTGGTGGTTTGATTGGGTTTTATTGGATCTCTTACCGCTTCGTTGCCACAGCGATAACAACCGCAAACAACACCAGCGTTTTCTAGATGATGTGGCGGAGGTGAGCGAGCAACATCAGGCCTGGATTGTTGTTTATGCGATCTGCCCGTGTTGCGATCTTTATGCGCTGGGCATGGATCTGGAGACCGGTTACCCCTTTACCGAGGTTGATGGGCAGACCACCACCATTCACGAGCTCACTTCAAGGCCAGAATGGCGATGGTAAAACGCATTCCTGCCTGAAAACACGACATGTGCAAAACCCCAGTATCGAAGCTGCGCGGCAGGCCCGGTATAGTCAGCCGAGACCACATCAGAGAGGGTATTCGATGAGTAACCAACCCGGCTTTTGGTTAGCGACACGCCAGTTGTCGCTAGCCGCTCTGCTGCTTGGCCTGCTGCAATCAACAGCATTGGCTGCCAACTGCACCTATCGAGAAGATGCATTGGGGCATACCCGCTACCGGTGTGACGATGGCAAGCAGGGCACCCTGCGTGAGGATGCGCTCGGCAACATCAAAGACACGGGAACGGGCATTACCTGGCGCAAAGATGCGCTCGGCAACCTCAAGGGCAGCGATGGCACCACCTATCGGGAAGACGCGCTGGGCAATCTGCGCGGCAGCAATTCCAAAACTGGCGCGAGGGTGACCTGGCGTGAAGATGCGCTTGGTCAGTTGCGTGCATCCGATGGCACTGTCTGCCGCACCGATGCACTGGGGCAACTGAAATGCCGTGGGGAAAGCACACCACCCGTTTTGTTGGGGCAATGACCCTCAAAAAGTGGGGAAGTAGTAGCCGTTCAGTGCATGCAAAAGGGATAACTGTGCACTGGGTTAAAGGCAATGCGGCTGGTTTCGCGTATGATAACCGCGTCTTGGAACCCATAGTCGAATTGTTGAATAGAGAGTAGTTATGACGGCCAAAGCATATCTGGGCGACATCATCGGAGGCAGCATCATGCTGCGCGAGAGCCGAATAATCAGTGAACTACTGCTACAGCACCCTGATGATGCAAGCTGGCACGAGGCGATTGTTAGCCACAACCTGTTGCAAAAAAACTCGGTCCACAGCGCCAAGCGGATGGCATCCACGCTGCGCAAAAGAGTTGAGCCGATGGGGCAGGATTTCTGGACTGCATTACTGCAGGTGTCTGATGACCTGGCAAAGCAGATGTTACTGCTGGCAACCCTGTGTCAGTCTCCCGTATTAGGCGATTTTATGGCAACGGTTGTTTCCGATGCTAGGCGCATGTATCGAGAATCACTGCGTAGTGATGACTGGCAGGATTTTATTTTGTCGCGGCAACGGGTTGTTGATGGCCTTGAACAATTTTCAGCGAGCTCAATTCAGAAAATGGGAAATAACGTCTTCAAGATCCTGGCCGATGTCGGGTATCTGGAGTCTGGTCGTTCGAAAAAATTGCAAAATATTTACCTGTTACCCGAAATGAGAGAGTGGTCGATGCGCTTGGGTTGTCCAAAAGCTTACGAGGCGATGGAGTCAGCACGATGAATGTGCACTGGGATAGTGAGCCGCAGCTTAAAGCCCGGTTGGAACAGATCGACGCACGCCTGCGAAGCGACAGTTTTTTGAATAACCGAGAATTGGGGGGGGAGATCGGATTTTATATCTTCGATTATCCGCCGCAGTTTGAATTGATCGTGCGTGAGTATCTCGAATCAAGTCTGCTTCAGGTGCGCAAGCAAGAGCTGCAATTTTTACACCTCAACTTGTTTGAAGAACTACTCGACATGTTGCAGGGAAGAAAGCTGTTAGAAAAAGCCTTTGAACTGGAGTTGAAAAAAGGCACGGATGAGTTGGCCAAAGCGTTGAAAGGCCCGCTCGAGCAGGGGCGTGTTGCCCAGCACCTGATGAGCAAAATTCAGCCGGCCAATCCGCAGTTTGTGCTGTTGTCCGGCCTTGGCCAATGCTGGCCATTGCTGCGCGGTCACAGCTTGCTTAATGCCCTTCACGCACAAATGGGCGCAATCCCTTTGGTGCTGTTTTATCCCGGACAATACAACGGCCTTGAGCTTTACCCCTTTGACCTGGATCGCGCCGAAGTGGCAACGGCCAATTACTACCGTGCATTTCAGCTAGTGCCACATGCCGCCAAATATCAAGGTGGATGAGTCGCCCGGGTTGTCAGCGATACGTCAATGGCGCAATAACCAAATCACTACCCGAACGGTAACCTGCAAACAAGAGATATGGGATCATCGATGCAAATCAAAGAGCTATTTACCAAACAACTGGATCGTCCAATCAATGGCGTGGTGAAAGCCGAACAACTGGATGAGCAAATTATCTGGACTGAGTTGGATGAGTATGTGGTGACCCGTGAACTTGATCGCCATCTGCGCCATTTCTTCGAGACCTATTTGCCGGGCGTTACCCATCCTGATGATCCCAGCGTGGCGGGTAAAATTGGTATCTGGGTCTCCGGTTACTTCGGCTCCGGTAAATCGCACTTTATCAAGATCCTCTCTTATCTGTTGGGTAACCAGCGCGCTGTTCATGGTGAGCAGAGCAAAGCCGCGATCGATTTTTTCAAAGATAAGATCAGTGACACCCTGCTCTACAGCGACATTCACGCTGCGGTCAATCGCCCAACCGAGGTGATCCTGTTTAACATCGACAGTCGTGCAGATACTGAAGATAAAGAAGATGCCATCCTCAAAGTGTTCCTGCGGGTGTTTAACGAACGGCTTGGCTATTGCGCCGACCATCCGCATATTGCCCACCTTGAGCGGGAGCTGGATGCCCGCAATCAATATCACGCGTTCAAGAGCAAATTTTCCGAATTGAAGCGCTCCTCTTGGGAAGAAGAACGTGATGCCTATGGCTTCTGCCGGGATGAAATGGCGCAAGCCTGGGCACATGCCACCGGCCAGTCAGAAGCCTCCTCGGTGCAGAGCATGGAAAACCTCGAATCCATGTTTACGCTCGATATTAACAACTTCTGCAAGTGGGTACGGGAGTATCTGGATCGCAGCGCCCAAGAGAGCGGCAAAGATGGCAAACGCATCGTCTTTTTGGTTGACGAAGTGGGTCAGTTTATCGGCAACAATACCAATATGATGCTCAAGCTACAGACCATCACCGAGAATCTGGGCACAGCATGTGGTGGGCGGGCCTGGGTGATCGTGACCTCACAAGAGGATATTGATGCCACCCTGGGTGATCTGGGGGCGAAAAAAGCGCAGGATTTCTCCAAAATCCAGGGGCGTTTTCACACCCGGATCTCCCTCTCATCCTCCAATACCAACGAAGTCATCCAAAAGCGTCTGCTCGAAAAAACCACTGCAGCCAAAGATGAGCTGGCCGATCTGTTTATTCAGAAAGGCGATATTTTGCGCAACCAGTTGGCGTTTGATACCACCACCACCGCCGAGCTGGCGAATTATCGCGACAACGTCGAATTTGTCGATCACTACCCGTTTATTCCCTACCAGTACTTGCTGGTGCAGAAGGTGTTTGAAGCGATCCGCAAAGTGGGGGCAACCGGTAAACACCTCTCTCGGGGTGAACGTTCTTTGCTCGATGCGTTCCAGAATGCGGCACGTCAGCAAATGAATAAAGGGGTCGGTGTGCTGGTGCCGTTTCACGCATTTTACCCGGCTATCGAATCGTTTCTGGACACCAACGTCAAACGTATTTTCGAGCAGGCGGCCGAGAAGCAGAGTCTCGACCCTTATGATGTCAGCATCCTCAAATCACTGTTTTTGATCCGCTATGTCGATCTGGTGAAGTCCACCCTCGATAACCTGGTGACCCTCTCAATCGAAGAGATTGATACCGATAAAGTTGCCCTCAGAAAACGGATCGAAGCCAGCTTGCAGCGTCTGGAAAATCAGCTGCTGATCGCCCGCAACGGTGACGAATATGTGTTCCTCACCAACGAAGAGAAAGAAGTCGAGCAGGAGATCAAACACACTCAGGTTGAAAATACCGAAGTGACTCGCTTGCTGTCCAAATTGATCTTTGAAGAGGTGATGGGGAGTCGGCGCCAATATCGCTACCCCGTCAACAAACAAGACTACCCGCTTAGCCGCTTCTGTAACGGCCATCCGCTTGATGGCAGTGTACAAACCGACTTGGTGCTCAAGGTGATCTCGCCGCTTGATGCCAACTTTGATGGTTACCACGATCAGGGCTGCAAGGCGCTCAGTCTGGAAGGGCAGGGCAGCGTGGTGATCCGCTTGCCCGATGAAAAACGGCTCTGGGACGAATTTGATACCTGGCTTAAAACCGAGAAATTCCTGGCCAGCAACCGCAGCCAGCGACCGGAACAAGAGAAACTGTTGGCCGAAAAGGCGATGGAAAATACCCAACGCCGCAATCGTCTGAAGTCGCTATTTGAGGATCTGGTCAAGCGGGCCCAGTTTTTTGCGATTGGTAACGAACTACAGACCAAGTCCGGCAGTGTCGTGAACATGCTCGATGAAGCCTTTAGCTACGTGATCGAGAACTCGTTCCAAAAGCTCAGTCTGCTCAAAAGCTGCGGCGCCAACCCGATGCAAGAGCTCAAAGCGGTGATCGTGGCTGATGACACGGCGCAGCTCAACATGCATCTTGGCGAGCAAGACCCGAACAGCAGTGCCAAGCAAGAAATTGAGTTTTATCTGAATGTGTCGGAAGAGGCCAACAAACCGGTCTACCTCAAAGAGTTGCTCGAGCGTTTCAGTGCCCGCCCTTATGGCTGGAACCGTGATGAAGTGATGCTGCAAGTCGCCCATCTGGTATTGCTGGGCAAAGCGGCGCTGTCCACTCCTAACGGCGATCTGCCGCTCAACCGCAGCTATGACCAGTTCACCTCGGTGCGCAGCCATACCAGCCTGCGGATCCGCCGGGTGCGCCAGCATAGCGAGCAGCAGATGCTCAAAGCCGCACGTCTTGCCAAAGAGATCTTCCAAAAACCGTTTGATAGCAGCGAAAAAGAGCTGGCGAACAAGCTGCAAGTCGAGCTGGGCCAATGGCAGAAATTGCTCAAAGAGTTCGAATTCAAGGCCAAACAGGGCCACTGCCCGGGGCAACATGTGCTGGAGAGTGGCAAACGGCTGGTGGCCGGCCTGCTGGAACTGGGCAATAACAGCTATGCCCTGATCGACGCGCTCTGTGCCCAAGGCAACGAATTGCAGGATTTTGCCGAAGACTTTGAAGAGGTCGAAGAGTTCTACACCCGCCAGTTTGACACCTGGCAGCAACTGCATCGCGCCTTGGGGGAGCAGTTTCGCGCCAACCGTCACGCGCTGGAGCAAGACCCGGCTGCCGCCGCGCTATTTGCCCAACTGCAAACCATTCATGATGACAAGCAACCCTATGGCAAGCTGCGTAATGTCGCCGCACTGATTGAACAGATCAGCGCCATTAACCAGCGCTTGGTGGAGCAGCAGCGCATCCTTAGCCTCAAGGCTATCGAGCAAATTCAACATGGCATCCACTCCTCGGTCAGTGAATTGCCAGGCGATCTGCAACATCAGGCCATGCGCCCCTTTGTTTTGCTCAAAGAGCGGGTGAGCAAGAGCGTTTCGCTCCATGAACTGGTCAGTCTGGTCAAAGAGGCGGATGACGAAGAAGACAAGGTCATTGAGCTTATCAACCGCTTTAGTGAACAGCAGATGCGTGCACAGCAGCTGCAGGCAGAAAAAGACCGTGCTGAAGCAGCCAGAAATGTTGGCGTATCAGCGCCGTCAAAGATCCAGGAGCCAGCCGCAGGGGCGAACAGCGCCAGTGCCCAGGCGACCGTTGAAAAACAGGTTGCCAAACCTCAAGCCGCACCCAAGCCTGCACCCAAGCCGATCGAACTGGTCTCCCCCACTGAGTTGCTGGGCGATAACCACCTCTTTATCGAGACTGAGCAGGATATCGACGCCTATCTGGGCAAGCTGCGTAGCCGCTTGCAGCAGGCCATTGAGGGTGGCAAACGGGTGCGGATCAAATAACCCACACACCCACGAGCAAGCAAACAAGCAAGCCAATCAATCACCCCCTTGTTGCCGCTACCAGCAACAAGGGGGAACAGAACAGATAAAAATCAAACAAGGAGCCGTGGATGCTGACCCGTTTCGAAATCGACAACTTTAAATCGTTGGTTGGTTTTAGCCTGCCGCTTGCTCGCTTTAACTGCTTGATTGGCCTGAATGGTGCAGGAAAAACCACCGTACTGCAGGCACTCGATTTTGCCGCCCATGTCATGAGTGGTGAGGTTCAAGCTTGGCTGGATGCCCGTGGCTGGACAGCCACCGATCTCACCAGTCGGCTTTCAAATGGCAAATCCAATATTGAACTGGCGCTGGAATTGCAAATTAATGGGCTCAACCTCCGTTGGGAGGCCACCTTTAATCGATCGCGCTTGGCCTGTACCCGAGAGTCGATTGTTGCGCTAAGTTATTCACTTAACGCGATAGTGGACAACTCTTTGGTTCTGTCACTGCCAGGTCGATTGGACACGCTCCCGCCCTTATTCGAGCTGCGTGCAGGCAAATATCGGCAATACAAACAGTTGCAAAACCAGCCACAAGAAAATCAATGGCAAGATATCCCCTTTATTTATCAGGGAACACTGCTCTCTCAGCTCAAAGACAATCAACTCTCGCCACTGCTGCGGGCACTGCGTGAGCGCATCAAGGCCATTCGTTCGCTCGATCTGCTCTCGCCAGAGCAGTTGCGCCACAAGACCAAACTCAGTGAACTGCGCGATGACATCGGCAGCGGCGGCCAGCAACTGGGCGCGTTTATTCACCAATTAAAACCCGCAGAGCGCGCGCAACTGCTGCACAACGTGCAACGCTACTACCCGCAAGTGACCAAGATCCACACCAGCGTATTGCGCGGTGGCGCGATCAAATTGGAATTACATGAGAGCTATCAAGCGACTGCACAAGATGGGCAGGAAAGCTGGTTGGCACAAGACATGGTCACCGAGGCCCGCCATATCAACGACGGCATGCTGCGTCTGTTGGCCATCTTGGCTCAGCAATTTAGCCCCTATGAATTTGTGCTGTTTGATGAAATTGAAAACGGCGTCAACCCCGAGATCACCGAAGCACTGGTCGATGCGTTAGTCAGCTCACCCAAGCAACTGCTGGTCACCACCCATAGCCCGCTGGTGCTCAACTATCTACAAGACGACATAGCCCGCCAGAGCGTGTTGCTCATCTACAAGCGCCCCGATGGCATCAGCCGCGCAATCCGTCTGTTTGACGAGCCCATGGCCGCCGAGCGGCTGGAATGCCTCGCACCGGGCGAGACCATGCTCGATCTGTCGCTGACCCGTATTGCGGAGCTGGCAGAACAACAGAGTGACACTGGCGCCCAAGGGGAGGGTTAACCATGCTGCAGACTTTACTGGTCTTCGGTGAAGGCCCGACCGATATGGGCCGCAGCCGCAATGCCCAAGCCTATGCTCATGGCGATGATCTGGAAGTCGGCCCGATGTTGCGGCTGGCTCATCGGTTGCTAGGTCGTCATTTACCAGACTGGAATGCTGACCTGTTCGACTTGCAGCAGGAGCACGCCATTCCCTCGGTATTGGTGGCCCCGGCAGAGATGAAGTCCTTGGTAAAAAGCGCTGCCATCAAATTGCCCAGTAAAAAGACCAAGCAAGGCTATCTCATTCATAGCAAGCGAGGCGCAGTGTTGGGTGAGTTGGCGCAGCAGAGCGGTTCACTCACCGAAGCCCAACTGGCTATCTACTTTCACGACACAGACGGCACCAATCGTGATCCTCATGACCCGCACGATCTGGTGCAGGCCGTGAACGAAGGCTTTCGCGCCGCAGGCTTTGCCGGGCAAGGCATTGCCATGGTGCCGCAACCGACCTCGGAAGCCTGGCTTATCTGCTCGTGCAAGCCTGATGCCTATCAGCACTGCGCCCAACTGGAAACCCGACTATCAGGCAATGATCGCTCACCGGATCGCGCCCCGAAGCAGCGGCTGGGGCAACTGCTGGGCAACCCCGATTATCACCGCGGTGATCTCTTACCTGTGGTGAATGCCATCGCACTCGACCAGCTCGATATGCCGACCTTTAACCAGTGTCGAAATGATGTAAAGCAAGGGATCCATAAACTGTGTGGGGCGATCGCTGAATAAGTCAGCAAGACGTAATGCATCCTCCATGTTTGCAAGGGCTGACAAAGACTGGCAAAGATCGGCAACGGTGCGCTTATGGCGGTGACCAGCATCACCCCCCACCTCTTTTGAGCGGGTTTATGGCTGCGGCCGGCCCCCCGGATTTTCTGGTTAGATAATAGACAATTGAATATGCAACAAAGGGCACAAGGATGAATGCAAATCAGCAATCTGTTATGACCAAGACGCAACGTCGTGAACAACGCTTGCAAGCACTGTTTGACAGTTGCGAACAGCAGATGTTGCAGCAACTCATCGGCCCATTTGGGCTGACACCAGCCATGTTTGAAGATAAAACGGGCGGCAACGTCACCACTGTCCACAATTTCAAGCAGGGCATTACCGCAACAGCGGACGACCAAAGCAAATTCGAGCAGTTGCAAGATAAAAAAGATTCAAATTTTGATCGCAAAGATTACGACAAAGATCTGCCCAAAAAGCGAAAGGAATTGTTCAAAAAAGACGGCGATATAGAAAGTGCATATACAGGTAAAAAATTAACCAAAGATGGCCAAACCCATCTTGATCATGTCATCGCCGCGAAAACTATCGAAATGGATGATTCGGCTAACCTTTTTATGACAGCTGAGCAGCGGGTTGCGATGGCAAATCAGGATGCCAATCTGGTAGCTTGCGAATCATCAATCAATCAGTCGATGCAAGATAAAGATAAACGTGAGTGGGCAAATCAGCTGCGCAAAAAAGACAATGGCAAAACCAATGCCGAATCATTCGATATTGACCAGCAGAAATTTGACAACACAGTCAAGGCGGCTGAACGCGCGGTAAAAAGTGATATATTGATGGCACAAATCAAAAAGCAAGGTGCCGAATTAGCCGTCAGCGGTGTCAAAGAGGCTGGCCGTAATGCGCTACGACAAGCCCTGGGGGTCTTGCTATATGAGTTTGTTAATGGTGCGTTTATCGAAATCAAGCAACTGATAACAACACCTGATGATGGCTCACTGGTTGAGCGAATGATTGATGCGCTCAAGCGTGTGGCACAGCGAGTCATGTCAAAGTGGAGGGATGCCCGCGATGCGCTGGTATCAGGGGGGCTGCAAGGCTTTATCAGCAATTTGCTGACCTTCATCATCAATTCGGTAGTGACCACCTCTGCCAAGGTGGTCACTATTATTCGTGAAGGTATGAAAGGCCTCTGGCAAGCCATCAAATTGCTATTGAACCCGCCCAAGGATATGCCACTGTCAGAAGTCTGCCGCCAAGTGACCAAGATTTTAGCCGGGGTGGTCACGCTGGGACTGGGAATGATGTTTGAAGAGTCTATTAAGGCATTTATATCATCGGTGGTTATTTTAGCACCGCTGGCAGACCTCCTTGCCCCTGTTATCTCGGGTATCTTGACCGGTGTCGCCACCGCCTTGATCATCTACAGTATCGACCGCTGTTTTGACTGGTGGTCAGAAACCGGTACTGAATTGCTGCAAGGGCAGCAGGCTCATCTTGAGCAAATGCACCACAGTATTCATCACATGGCGAACTGGATTGAATTGCAATTTGCCTGCTCGACCAGCTATCGCGCAATATCTGATGGTTATCTGGCCATAACTGCCGATTTGGACGATGCCTTGGCAACCTCACAACAGATAGTGGATATGAACTCGGCCGCGACGGCCAGACGTGCAGTGACGATCAATGAGCTCAGCAGTGCCGTGACGCAATATAAAGAAAACCAACAAACAATTAATGCTTTTTTTGACACCTTGTCAAAGGATAATAGTCATGGACGCTAAAACTTGTCACATAGTTAAATCAATGGCAGCAGTGGATATACCTGATGAGTTATGGCATCAGCTTGATATGAAAAACTTGCTGAATTCGTTAGCCTACGATTACAAAAAACTCGATCAGTTCAGGGAAATTCGCCAACAGCACGAAGAGCGAAACGCCTTTAGCCGTTTTTTTAACAGTAGTGAACTGACCGATGCGCAAGCCGATGCAACCGAGATACAAGCGCGCTTTGCCCGCAAACTTGGCCAATTAATGATCCTCAGTGTCGTCCAGTCACAACAGTTGAATCAGCAGCAGGGCGTGCTCTCGGACCAACAAGCGGTGATCCACGAGCAAACGCAGCAACTGGCAACCAATGACGAGACATTAAAACAGCAGCAAAAAGAGCTCAATGAACAGAATCTGCGGCTCGAGCAACTGGTCACCGAATATTTCGAGCTAAAAGGATTAACGCAAGAAGGTGCGATAAAGCTCATTGAAATCGCCAAAGAGATACAGCACAGCAAACAGGATTTGACACAGGTTTTCGATGAGCGGATTGCCCGGGTGGCGCAACTGGGCAGCCAACTGGATCAGAAAATATCCGAGCACCAGCGCAACAGTGACCATGCTGCGCAGCAGCATCAGCACGCTGTCGACGCACTGCATCAGCAACATCACACGCTGCAACAACAAATGGCCGCACAACAACGGGCATGGGAGCTGCAAATCACACAGCTCAAGGACGAACACCAGCAACAGAACGTGGCCTGGCAACAACAGTGGCAGCGGCTCACCCGCACCACGAAGGCGTGCATCTCGCTGGTGGCGGCCTTGTCTTGCTACGCCGCCTACCTCACCTATGTCGTCTATGTTGCCTAAGGGGCATATGTTGCCTAAGGGGCATAAGCAGCCAACGGGGTATCCGTTACCTGGTTTATTCCCGCTGGGCTGCCACGGCGAGGTTGGTATGGTTCGAATGAACAGATTCAGCCTGCTCGGCCATGCTGCTTGAATAAAAAATCACGAGAACAACATGAACACCAACAACCTGAAAAAAGTCGCGCCGCGGGCGCGCACTGCGTTTATCAACGCCATGATGGCCCGAGCCGGTGAATTTGGCATCACAGCGCAAGGGGTCAGTGTTCCCACTGTCAGTGGCGATGTGCTGCAGGTCGCGGGTTACACCCATCCGGCCCGGGTCAGCGCGCCGCTCAAGCGCTTGAGCCAGCGCATTGCCGATGAGGGCTTTAGCGCCGTGATCGAGCAGATGGCCTACACCTGGTTCAACCGCTTCTGCGCCATCCGCTTCATGGAACTCAAGAGCGAAGAAGGCTATCTGGAGCACGGGGTGCGCCTGCTCTCCCATCCGAGCCAGCCACAGGGGTTCGAGGTGCTGGACCGTGCCCCCGAAGTGATCGACTCCCTGATAGGCGAGGGGGTAGATCTCGATAAACCGGCGCTGCTCGACCTGCTGCTGGCGGGCAACGAGCAGGAGGCTCTGTTCCGTAAGCTGTTGCTCGGCCAGTGCCACCGCCTGCATCAGGCGATGCCTTTTCTGTTTGAAGCCATCGACGACGAGACCGAGTTGCTGCTGCCTACCGGCCTCACCCGAACCGATGCCTTTTGGCGTGAACTGGTGGATGGAATACCGGAAGAGGACTGGACTCTGGTCGAGGTGATTGGTTGGCTCTATCAGTTCTATATCAGCGAGAAGAAGGACGAGGTGATCGGCAAGGTAGTGAAATCGGAAGACATTCCCGCCGCCACCCAGCTCTTTACCCCTAACTGGATCGTCCAATATTTGGTGCAAAACTCGGTTGGGCGTTATTGGTTGCAGACCTATCCTGATTCGGCGTTGCCCGCAGTCATGCCGTACTTTGTCTTCCCCGGTGAGCAACCTATCGAAGTACAGGATGAATACGCACGTTTGACCCCTGCCAGTATTGAACCTGAGTCAATCAAGGTGCTCGATCCCGCCTGTGGCTCTGGCCATATTCTGGTGGAAGCCTATAACCTGCTTTATCGCATCTACGAAGAGCGCGGTTACCGCAGCCGCGATATCCCCACGCTTATCCTGAGCCACAACCTCTATGGCCTCGATATTGACGATCGCGCCGCGCAACTGGCTGGGTTTGCCCTGCTGATGCGTGCCCGTCAGGACGATCGTCGCCTCTTCTCACGGGAGATCCAGCTTAACGTCCACGCTTTGCAGGAGAGCCGACAGCTCAATATCCCCAAGCTGTGGCAAGCCCTTAACCTCAATGCTGAGTGGGATCGTGGTCAAAGCCAGGATCTGTTTGCTGTTGCACGGGCCAACTCAGCGAGTAATGACCAGCGCTTGGGTCTGCTGAACGATTTGCACCTGCGTTTCCTGTCTGCCAAGACGTTAGGCTCGCTGATCGAGGTACCAGCCGAGCAGGTTCAGCAGATCGATGAACTCTGCGCCGTCTTGCATACCTTGAGCATCAGCGGTGATGCCATGCAAAAACCGGCAGCCAAGGAGTTGCTGCCGCTGCTTGCCCAGGCCAGCGTATTGGCCAAACGTTATGACGTCGTGATTGCCAACCCTCCTTATATGGGCAGCAAGTTCCATATTCCGGAGGTGAAGGACTATCTCAAAACCCACTTTAAGGGTTATGAAAAAGACCTTTTCTCAGCCTTTATCGTGCGCAATCTGGATTTGGCAAAACCTCGCGGTCAGCTTGGGTTTATGACGCCGTTTGTATGGATGTTTATCTCAAGCTATGAACAGCTTCGAAATTACATCATAAACGAGAAAACCATCACCTCGCTGATCCAATTGGAATACTCTGGCTTCGATGGTGCGACAGTGCCGATCTGTACCTTTACCCTTGAGAATGCCTACAATCCGAATTTCAAAGGCGGTTATGTGCGGTTGTCTGATTTCCGTGGGGCGGAGCAACAAGGGCCACGTGCGTTGGAAATTATTCAAGCCGCCAATGCGGTAGGGAAATAGTGATGCCAACTATCTTGCCGAACACCGAAACCATAAGCAGCCTCGGTGGCGAGGGGGGCTCGACCACCGCCTTTGTGCTGGCTCAGCCCCATCTACCCACCTATCAGGGTGCCTATTTCCGGCTGGTGGATGGCAACTCGGAAGCGGAAAAAGCGGTGATGTTTAAAGCGGCCAATGCTACCGACAAACAAGTATGACAAGGCGTTTGCTTCGGGCTGTATTGGCTAAGAGCATGAGATTTACAGCATTCAGCAGTGTGGCCAAAATAAGCCACACTGCTCCTGATTTAAGAGAAGAGGTGGCCCAATGAGCCAGCAAGATAACAACCAGATGCAACAACACTTTTACCGCGCCTCGGCGGCGGACTATGGCAAGATTCCGGGGAGTCCAATTGCGTATTGGTTTGAATATGTTGAAGTCTTCGAAAAAAACGCGTTAAGTCAGCATGTTCAGTCGGGTGGGAGATGTAAAACACATAATGATGAATTATATGTTCGTTTCTTTTGGGAGGTTAATGATCACGATGAAAAGTGGATACCTTATGAAAAAGGGGGGGAGTTTAGACGTTGGTATGGAAATGTCATTACAAAAATAAATTGGTCCCCAGATGCTAAGGAGTTTTACCGTTCGAATGGTGGAATCACTCAGCCACAATTTTGGGGTAAATATGCGGTCACCTGGTCTGCAATCACCAGTTCTATAAATAGTTTTAGGTTGAAAGAGAAAAATGCTCAATATAGCTCTGGTTCTCCTTGCCTCTTTTTACACGATTTGAAATGTGATTTAGAGGTGGATTGTTATTTTAATCTAGTTGGTTTTTTGAACTCGAAAGTTGCAAGGCTTTTATTGGGTCTTGTTTCTCCAACAATTAATGCAAATCCAGGTGAGATAATGAGTCTTCCATATCAAGATAAAATAATTGATGTGGAGGGTATCAAGACCATCGTAAGTTATGCTAAATCTGACTGGGACGCTTATGAAATATCTCCGGCCTTTGCTCAACTGCCGTTATTAAACCAGGCTCCGCGCCTGCCTGTGCTCGCAACGAACTATTTACTTTTACGTGGTGAATGGCAAGCCAGTACCCTCGAAATGCAGCGCCTCGAAGAGGAAAATAACAAAATCTTTATCGAGGCCTATGGCCTGCAGGAGGCCTTGTTGCACAATTCCAAAGCAGGACAGCAGTCTCTCAGGCGCCGATTTCGCTCAGTTGACCTGTTGTCGTACA
>NZ_JAPDBZ010000102.1:0-14867 GCF_027705505.1 Aeromonas sp. QDB56 | reverse complement strand
GAACCAGTGATTGGTTCCGGATTGTCCTACAGCAGAAGGATCGGTCAATGGATCCTTAACTGATCAGCATTGCCGCAGTTGCGGGGCTTTTGTCGTCGAGGCGGGGGTTATTTTGCCGCGATGGCGTCTGCCATGGGGCTCTGGAACTCCTGCTCGGCTTCTGCGAAGCGATCCTGCATGGCCTTGGAGGGGGCCTTGTCCAGCAGGCTGAATAGCACGATGGCCAGGGTGGCAAACAGGAAGCCCGGGATGATTTCGTACAGACCCAGCCAGCCGAACTGCTTCCAGATGATGACGGTCAGGGCACCGACCAGCATGCCCGCCAGGGCGCCGTTGCGGGTCATGCGGGACCAGAGCACGGAGAGCAGCACCACGGGGCCGAAGGCGGCACCGAAACCGGCCCAGGCGTAGCTCACCAGCCCCAGCACCCGGTTTTCCGGGTTGGTGGCGACGGCGATGGCCACCAGGGCGATCAGCAGCACCATGGCGCGGCCGACCCACACCAGCTCTTTCTGGGAGGCGTTCTTGCGCAGGAAGGGCTTGTAGAGATCCTCGGTGATGGCGCTGGAGCAGACCAGCAGCTGGCAACTGAGGGTACTCATGACCGCCGCCAGGATGGCGGAGAGCAGCACGCCGGCAATCCAGGGGTTGAACAGGATCTTGGAGAGCTCGATGAAGACGCGCTCCGGGTTGGCGGTCACGCCACCCGCCTGCTCGGTGAAGGTGGAGAAGTAGGCCAGGCCGAAGAAACCGATGGCCACGGCGCCACCCAGGCACAGCACCATCCAGGTCATGCTGATGCGACGGGCGCTGGCCATGGAGTGGTGGGAGTCCGCCGCCATGAAGCGCGCCAGGATGTGGGGCTGGCCGAAGTAGCCCAGGCCCCAGGCCATCAGAGAGATGATGGCGATGAAGTCCAGGTTCTTGAACATGTCGAGGTTGCTGGCGTTCTGCGCCGCCACCTGCACCATGGCGGTGTCGATGCCGCCCACGGCGATGATGACGAACACAGGAGTCAGGATGAGGGCGAAGATCATCAGGGTCGCCTGCACGGTGTCGGTCCAGCTTACCGCGAGGAAGCCGCCGAAGAAGGTGTAGGTGATGGTGGCCGCGGCACCGATCCAGAGGGCGGTGTCATAGCTCATGCCGAAGGTGCTCTCGAACAGGCGGGCACCGGCCACCACGCCGGAGGCGCAGTAGATGGTGAAGAACAGCAGGATCACCAGGGCGGAGAGGATGCGCAGCACCCGGCTCTTGTCTTCGAAGCGGTAGGTGAAATAGTCCGGCAGGGTCAGGGCGTTGCGGTTCTTCTCGGTGTGAACCCGCAGCCGACCGGCCACCCAGCGCCAGTTGAAGTAGGCACCGATGATGAGGCCGATGGCGATCCAGCTCTCGGAGATGCCGCCGATGAAGACGGCGCCAGGCAGGCCCATCAGGAGCCAGCCACTCATGTCGGAGGCACCGGCGGAGAGGGCAGTCACCCAGCTCCCCATCCGGCGGCCGCCGAGAATGTAGTCGTCAAAGTTACGGGTGGCGCGATAGGCGATGAAGCCGATCAACACCATCCCGAGGATGTACACCAGAAAGGTGATGAGCATGGGGGTGCTAGCTGTCATTCAAAACTCCGTTATGTGACGTCTGTGCCCGTTCTTGCGACGGACTCTTCCTTAAAAAAACCGGCCTAGAGTAATCAGCAGATCGCCGGACCACAACCACTTTTAACAAATAAAAAACACATGGAAAACGTTTAACACCTAACCAAGCAACCACTCAATTGCAATAAGGCCGGATTTTATCCCGATCTGCCAAGGGTTTACCCTGATGATCCCCTCCCCCGCGCCATAAAAAAGCCCCGACAGTGGCCGGGGCTCGGAGTACCGACGGGCGGGATCAGCGGTTGATGGCGATGGGCATGCCGCTGCGCTGCTCCAGGGCCTGCTTGACCAGCCGGGAGTCGCTGTCCGCGTGGGCGATGAAGCGGGTCACGGCGGTGGACATGGGCAGCGGGGCCGGCAGGCTGGAGTTGAACTCCTCCTGGTTGCGGGAGAGGGGCTGGTGCACTTCCAGGTAGCGGCGGCCATCCGGCTCGACAGAGGCCTTGATGGGCTGGTTCACGAACTGGACGCGGGTACCGACCGGGACCTGCTTGAACAGGTACTCGATGTCGTCGTTGCGCAGACGCACGCAGCCGTGGCTCACCCGCAGGCCGATGCCGAACTGGGCGTTGGTGCCGTGGATGGCGTACATCTTGCCGATGTAGAGCGCGAACAGCCCCATGGGGTTGTCCGGACCGGCCGGCCAGACCGCAGGCAGGGTCTCGCCACGGGCGGCGTACTCGGCGTGCATCTTCGCGGTCGGGGTCCAGGTCGGGCCCGCCTTCTTGCGCTGCACGCTGGTCACCCAGTCTTCCGGGGTGTCGGTGCCGAGCTGGCCGATGCCAATCGGCAGCACTTCCACCACCTTCTTGCCTTTGGGGTAGTAGTAGAGGCGCATCTCGGCGACGTTCAGCACGATGCCTTCACGGGGGGCATCCGGCAGGATCAGCTGATGCGGCACGACCAGCTTCTCGCCCGCCTGCAGCAGCAGGGGGTCTGCCTGGGGGTTGGCTTCCAGCATGTTGGTCAAGCCGAGCTGGAATCTGGCCGCTGCCGCTTCCAGGGGTTGGCCCGCCTCTTCCGGGGACACCACGTAGTCCAGGTTCTCCCCCACCAGGCGGCTGTTGGCTGCGGGCAGGGCATATTCGATGGCGAGGGCGGGCATGGCGGCCAGGATCAGGGAGCAGCACAGTGCGGCCGCCGTGTTGTGGAGGAGCTTCATAACTTTCCTGTGATAAAGGGGGTGGTTCAGCACTCTGGCCAGCGCGGAGGCGACGGGCGCGCCCGGGGCGAAGAGAAGGCCGCCATTTTTCTCCTCTGCCATGCAAATTTCAACCGCCACGTGCTGACGGGTCGGTGATTAAATACGGTGCCGCGCTGCGCCACGGCACCTTGTCATAAGCGGGATCAGCCGTTTTTCCAACTGTGCATATCATAACCGGTTGGCGACTGATGCAAACGCAGATGGAATTGCTCAATTATCGCAAATATGTGGTCGAAAATATCAGCCTGTATCCCTTCATACTCGGCCCAGGCGGTGGTCGCCGTGAAGCAGTAGATCTCCAGCGGCAGGCCGTCCGTGGTCGGTGCCAACTGGCGCACCATCAGGGTCATGTCCTTGCGAATGCCCGCATGAGTCCGCAGGTAGGCATCCAGATAGGCGCGCAGGGTGCCGAGGTTGGTGAGGTGGCGACCATTGATGGGGCAGCTGATGGCATCGCTGAGCTGCTGGTTGTAGCTGCTGAGCTCCTGCTCCTTGCGGCTGAGGTAGGGTGCCAGCAACCTGGCCTGCTTGAGCTGCAACTGCTCCTGCGAGGTGAGGAAGCGCACGCTGGTCATGTCGATGTTGACGCTGCGCTTGATGCGGCGCCCGCCGGATTCGGTCATCCCCTGCCAGTTCTTGAAGGAGTCGGAGATGAGGGCATAGGTGGGGATGGTAGTGATGGTCTTGTCCCAGTTCGACACCTTGACCGTGGTGAGGCCGATGTCGGTCACCTCGCCGTCCGCGCCGTACTTGTCCATCTGCAACCAGTCACCGACGCTCAGCATGCGGTTGGCGGAGAGCTGGATACCCGCCACCAGGCCGAGGATGGGGTCCTTGAACACCAGCATAAGGACCGCGGTCATGGCCCCCAGGCCGCTGAACAGGAAGAGCGGCGACTTGCCGAGCAGCAGGGCGATCATCAGGATGCCCACCAGGATGCTGGCCACCAGTTTCACCCCCTGGAAGATGCCGCGCAGGGGCAGATCCCGCCCAAGCCGGGTATGGCGGCTCAGGGAGAGCAGGCAGTCGAGCAGGGCGAACAGGGCCAGCAGCAGGAACAGCAGGATCCAGAGCTGGGCCAGCAACTCGATAAGCGCCAGGCTCTCGGACGCTTTGGGCAGCCAGATCTCCGCCTGACCGAGCAGTACGGCCCCCTGGAACACGAAGGCGAGCCGGTAGAAGAGGCGTTGCTGCAACTGGGGCGGCAGCCACATCTGCTTGGTCTTGCCAAGCAGCCCCACCAGGCGCACCAGCAGGATGCGGTGCAGCACCAGGTGCAGCACCATGGCGGTCAGCACGATGAACCCCAGGGCAATCACCAGGGCCATCATGGGGGTCACATCGACCCCCAGGCCTGACAACCAGTTGAAAAACATCTCTTTCATCGTTACCTCCGCAATATCACACAGCGGTCAGGGTACGCATCTGGTCCCCCATGTCAAATGACAGGACGCTCACTATTGCCGAAACGACAACGCCCGGCAGGGGCCGGGCGTTGTCATCACCAGAGGGTGCCTTAGCCGACCAGGCTCAGGGCATCACGGGCGATCACCAGCTCTTCGTTGGTGGGCATCACCAGGGCCAGACGACTGCCTTCGACGGTGATGGGGCCTTCACCGCCCAGTACGGCTGCGTTGTTGGCCTCCTTGTCGATCTTGAAGCCGAGCAGGGCCAGTCGGGCCAGCACCATCTCGCGCACCATGGCGGCGTTCTCGCCGATGCCGCCGGTGAACACCAGGGCGTCCAGGCGACCATCCATGGCGGCAGCATAGGCTCCGACGTACTTGGCAACGCGATAGGTGAAGACGTCCAGTGCACGCTTGGCACCGGCGTCGGTGGCGTAGTTGCCGGTGACGTAGCGGCAGTCGCTGCTCTCCTCGGTCATGCCCAGCAGGCCGGATTCGCGGGTCAGCACCTGGTTGATCTTGTCCACGCTGTAACCCAGGTTGTCGTGCATGAAGAAGACGATGGCAGGGTCGATGTCACCGGAGCGGGTGCCCATCGCCAGCCCTTCCAGCGGGGTCAGCCCCATGGAGGTGTCGACGGACTCGCCGTTCTTGATGGCGCAGACGGAGGCACCGTTGCCCAGGTGGCAGTTGATGATGTTGAGCTCATGGAGCGGTTTGCCCAGCGCCTTGGCGGTCTCTTCGGCGATGAAGCGGTGGGAGGTGCCGTGGGCGCCGTAACGACGGATGCCGTTCTCGCGATAGAGCTTGTAGGGCAGCGCGTAGAGGTAGGCTTCCTCAGGCAGGGTCTGGTGGAAGGCGGTGTCGAACACGGCCACGTTCTTGTCGGCCAGGGCCGGGAACACCTTGAGGGCGGCACGGATGCCGATGAGGTGCGCCGGGTTGTGCAGGGGGGCGAACGGAATGGCAGCTTCGATGCCGGCGATCACGCCGTCATCGATGCGCACGGAGCGGGAGAACTGCTCGCCGCCGTGCACGATGCGATGGCCGATGGCGACCAGCTGATCGGCCAGGGCGGGATCCTGGGGCAGGATGTGGCCCACGATGTGGTCGAGGGCTTCCTGGTGCGCGGCACCTGCGCCCAGCATGGCGTCGCCCTTGACCCCGTGGAGTTTCCATTTGATACGTGCGTCATCCAGATTGAAGCATTCGGCCAGGCCGGACAGCATGTCCTCGCCCGTTTCAGCGTCCATTACGGCAAATTTCAGGGAAGAGCTACCGCAGTTAAGGATCAATACCAACTTGCTCATGTTCTACATCTTCCTGTGCTTCGGCTTTACGCCGACAGTGTCGTGTCATCCAGCGATGGATGGGATTCCCCTGCCGGGGGCTTATGGTCGCAGGAGGGTGCGTCCAATTTTTCAAATCGTTGGGCGCAGACCGTTCGTCTGGCGCGCGCGTCGAATCAGCGATTCGCAACGGGCCTCTGTTGGCCCAATCACTCGGGACTCCAGGCCCCGGTTGCCACTCAGGCGCCGGTCAGCAGCGACTGGTGAACCTTGACGACCAGCTTCTTGACCGGACCTGGGGTCGTCAGGGTACAGAGGGGGCGATGCAGTTCTCCCGGCCAGAAGATGGCGAAGTCACCGGGCTGCAACGCCAGATAACTGGTCTGCTCGTCATCGACGAACCAGAGATCGGGGTGAGGATGATCGGCACCGTCCCGGCTGTAGGCGTGAGGGCCCACGCCGATCCACTCCTCGCCGCGCAGCAGCAGCTGGATGTCCAGATACTGCTCATGAAACTCGCCCCGGCGATCCGCCACCGGCTCTGTCAGATCCTCGCTCACCAGGCAGAACAGCGTGAGGCCGTCGACCTCCTGCTTGCCGAGGGGGGCGTGCAGCCAGCGTTCGACACTTTGCACCACCTCGGCCACGATACGGTTCAGGGGGGCGGGCAAGGGGGTGCGTTGCAAGGTATCCAGACTGCCGGTGATCATGAGGTTCGCATCCTTAGATATATCTGTGGTCTATCTTTGTGCACCAATGAAAAAGGACCATTGAAGGTCCTTTTATCGTCTCGTCTGCCATCCGTGCAGACGGGGGCGCTGTCGCTTCCAAGCCGATGGCGCCGAGTCACTGTTGCATACTCGTCTGCCCCTGCCAAGAGATACTCGCCCATTCACCCGATGATCGTACCAGTTGAAACAATATTATTCACTACCCAATCTCCCCCGACTTTGACCAGACGCAAAAACGGGAGCATCTGCTCCCGTTTTTTTTCCATCACCCACTCAAAGCGGTGCCATTCAAACCTTGCCGGCGTTTTCCACCGGCTTGGCGTACATGGCGCGCCAGATGGCCTTGTGCTCTTGTGGCACCTCGGACTGGCGAGTCAGGAAGGCACTCTGCTCTATGGTGCTGGCCTTGCCGGGCACATCCGCCGCGAGGTAGTTGCCCGGGAAGAGGCGATAGCTGCTCCAGATCGCCTTGTCGATGAGCGCCGCCAACTCGTCCGGATCGCTGAAGCCCTCTGTAATGGGGGCGCCGAAGGAGACATGTACCCGCCCCTTCTGGCCGACGATGCCCGCGACGATACTCTCGATGTCTTCGAACTCGCCCTTCTCATAGCTGCCGTTGACCGACTTCTCGTAGAGCTCGCGCGCCTTGGCCTTGTCGGTGGGGTCCAGCTCGTAGCTGATGCTCACCGGCACGATGTTGAGGCTGCGCATGTAGTCGACGAACTCGATCTTCTGCTTCTTGCCGTCCACGTAGAACATCTTGAGGATGGCAGGATCGGTCTTGTCATCTCCGTCCTTGGCGCGCCCCTCCTTCTGGGCGATCCAGATGGAGTGCCCCTCGTGCACCGACTGGCCGATGTAGGCCGACAGCTCCCCGAGGGCCTTCATCATCTCCCGCGGCCCCTTGGCGGAGCGCTTGACGATGAAGCTCTTGTTGAGCTTCATCAGCTCGGTGGCGCAGGGCTTGCGCAGCAGATTGTCGCCGATGGCGATGCGCACGGTATCGAACCCGTGGGTGTGCAGCCCCCAGTTGACGAACGCCGGATCCATGGCGATGTCCCTGTGGTTGGAGACGAACAGGTAGCCCTGCTCCTTCTTGAGGTGTTCGAGCCCGGAGAAGCTCACTCCCTGGGTGGAGGTGGCGATCATCCGGGTCATGTAGCGGGTCACCCCCATCTGTACCTGATGGATGGTGCTGACCTTGGCCCACTTGTGGCGCAGGAACTGGCGGATCAGCGGGCGAATGGCCCAACCCAGCCAGCTCATCAGGGAACCGAAGCGGTATTTGGCGATGGCGCCGATAAACTCGTCATCCTGGATCAGCCGCTCGATGGCAGCCGGTACTTCTTCATCGCGATAGGGGCGAATGTCCGCGAATCTATCTACTTCTGTCACAATGTCTGCCTTGCATGTATGGAGTCGCGGCCTGCGTCTGCCGGCCGGGAAAATTCAGGGCGCAATTTTACACGCTTTTATCCCCAGGGGTATGAGAGGCGTACAGATAGTGCGATCTTGCAGTGAAAAAGCGATGGCGGTCACCCGCCAGCCCCCCCTTTCGACAACGGCTCTGCTAGCCAGCGGGATTGATGAGCGCGGTGAGGACGTGGTCCTCCCAGCGGCCGTTGATCATCAGATAGTCCCGAGCGTATCCCTCCTGCTCGAACCCCAGCCGTTCAAGGAGCGCGCCGCTTCGCAGGTTCGCGGGCATGTAGCTGGCCATGATGCGATGCAGGCCCCGCTCCCGGAACAGGTGATCGATGCCGGCAGCCACCACCTCCTGCATCAGGCCCTGCCCCTCGTGCTCCTTGTCGATGGCATAGCCCAGGTGGCACGCCTTGAACATGCCCATCACAATGTTCGTGAAATTGCAGGTGGCGAGCACCCGCTCCCCCCTGGGATCGAGCGCCACCAGTTGCACGGCACTGCCCTCGAAATAGTGGCCGTAACCATCGCGCAAGCGGGTCTGCCAGTGGGCGAGGGTGTAGAAGCTCTCCTCCCGCCTGGGCTCCCAGGGGGCCAGGTGGGCGCGATTGCGCAGATAGAAATCCACCATCAGGCAGGCCCGCTCCGGGGTCAGCACGGTCAGCCGGGTACGGGGGGTGGCAATGTGGGACAGCGTCGTCATCTCACCCTCAGGAGGTTGGAAGCGGACAGGAAGGTCATCAGAGATCCCTCAGCCTCAGCCACTCGTCCCGCAGCAGGCCGTAGTGCACATGATCCACCACCCTGTCCGCCAGCCGCTCCGCCCGCCGGGTGATCCCCTCCTGGGTCATTCCCAGCCGCTCGCACACGGCTCGGCTCGCCTCGTTCTCGAGGGCGGCGCTGATCTCCACCTTCTCCATCCCCATCTCCTCGAAGGCGTGATGGATCAGGGCCTGGCAGGCCCGGGTGATGATGCCGTGCCCCTGCCAGCGCTCCGCCAGCCAGTAGCCGATGGTCACCTTGCCGAGATCCTGATCGATCTGGTTGTAACCGATGACGCCGACCACCTCCCCCTGATACTCGATGGCCGTGGTCAGCCCCTCCCCTCGGGCAAACTTCTCGATGGCGTGGCGAATGAAGGTGGCGCTGTCGGCGGGCTGCTGAATGTGGGGCACCCAGGGCAGCCACTGGGAGAGGTAGTCGCGATTGCGCTGGCAGAGGCGAAACAGCTCGCTGGCCATGTCGGGTTGCAGGAACAGGAGCGCCAGCTCGTCATCCAGTTGCCATGAAAACATCGCCACTCCTCCCCGGTTCCACTCCGGCCATCTGCCGTCATGGGAGCCAATGTAGTCAATCAATCCCTTGTTTGCCAAGGACTTTTCAACTGGCTTCCCCGCTGGCAACCCCCATATGGCGATCCCCATGCGGGCACCTTGATCCCAAGGTCATCAATCACCCCTCACAGCGGTTCAACATGCTGCCATTACCAGTATTTGTGGATGATTGACGCTGTAAAAGTGAATCGTGCTACCTGTTTTCGCTGCCCTGTGACAAATGACAGGCCGTTATTTTCCCCCTTCCCACTAGTGTAAGAGCGCCGGGCAACGGACCCGGCGTGTAATCTTCATCGACTAAGGAAAGACGAGATGAACAAAGTCTATTTGGCCGTCATGCTGGCCTGCTGGGGAAGCGCCGCCATGGCGGCAGAACAGGTGGAAGTGAACCAGGTCTCCGACCTGACCGGTGCGGTGAGCGGCGCCGCCAAGATTGGCGCCCTTGGCGCCGGGGATGGCGAGTTTCGCAAGGTACGGGCGGTGACGCTGCCCAATGGCCAGCAGCGGATACGCTATGAGCAGACCTGGCAGGGGATTCCGGTGTGGGGCCAGGTTCTGGTGGCCGATCAGGCGCTGGGGGGCCAGGTCAATCAGGTGTCCGGCACCATGCTGCGCAAGATCGATGCCGACCTGACAGGCCCGGCCGTTGCCCTCTCCGCCAGCGACGCCGCACGCCAGGCTCGCAGCGGTGCCAAGGGGAGCAACGAACAGGTCAAGCTGTTCGTGATGCAGGATGAGACCGGCCAGGCCAGACTGGTCTATCTGGTCTCCTGGCTCGCCGCCAGCAAGGAACCGAGCCGCCCCTTCGTGATGATCGACGCCCAGACCGGCAGCGAGCTCAAACGCTGGGAGGGGATCAACCACAAGGACGCCACCGGCCCGGGGGGTAACGTCAAGACCGGCAAGTATTTCTACGGCGCCGACTTTGGCCCCCTGCAGGTGGATGACAACTGCCGCATGACGGGGACCAACGTGGACACCCTCAACATGAATCACGGCACCACGGGGGGCACCATCCACCAGTTCACCTGCCCGGAGAACACGGTCAAGGAGATCAACGGTGCCTATTCCCCTCTCAACGATGCCCACTACTTCGGCAACGTGGTGTTCGACATGTACCGCAACTGGTACAACACGGCGCCGCTCAGCTTCAAGCTCAAGATGCAGGTGCACTACAGCCGCAACTACGAGAACGCCTTCTGGGACGGCAGCCAGATGACCTTCGGTGACGGCGCCACCACCTTCTACCCGCTGGTGAGTCTGGACGTGGCGGCCCACGAGGTGAGCCACGGCTTCACCGAGCAGAACTCGGGCCTGGTCTACTCCGGCCAGTCGGGCGGCATCAACGAGGCCTTCTCCGACATGGCGGGGGAAGCGGCCGAGTACTACATGAAGGGCAGCAACGACTGGCTGGTGGGGGCCCAGATCTTCAAGGGCAACGGCTCACTGCGCTACTTCGAGGACCCGGCCCGGGACGGCAAGTCCATCGGCCACGCCAGCGATTACTATGACGGCATCGACGTGCACCACAGTTCCGGTGTCTACAACCGCGCCTTCTACCTGCTGGCCAACACCAGCGGCTGGCAAACCCGCAAGGCGTTCGAGGTGTTCGTGCTGGCCAACCGCCTCTACTGGGGCCCCAATACCACCTTCGATCAGGGGGCGTGCGGGGTAACCAGGGCTGCCACGGATCTCGGCTACAGCGTGAGCGACGTGGCAGCCGCCTTCACCGCCGTCGGGGTCAATGCCACCTGCGGCGGCACCACGCCCCAACCGGGCAGCGTGCTGCAAAACGGGGTACCGGTGAGCAATCTCACCGCCGCCAAGGGGGGCAAGCTGAACTTCACCGTCGAGGTGCCCGCCGGCAGAAGCCAGCTGGTGGTGACCAGCAGCGGCGGTAGCGGGGATGCGGATCTCTACGTGAAGTTCGGTAGCGCGCCGACCGCCAGCAGCTATGACTGCCGCCCCTACAAGAGCGGCAATGCCGAAACCTGTACCCTGAACGCCCCCAAGGCGGGGACCTGGCACGTGCAGCTGAGCGGGTTCAGCGCCTTCTCCGGCGTCACCCTCAAGGCCAGCTACTGAGTCTGAGCGGGCATCAAGGAGAATTAACGAAGAGCGCCGGCCTGGTCCGGCGCTTTTTTATGTCCGCTTGCCCGACCAGCGCCGGGCCAGGGTACGGGCCGCCTCCAGCACCCGTTCCTTGGCGGGATTGGGGCGCTTGCCGCTGCGCCAGGCCATCATCACGTCCCAGTGATCCGGTGGCAGATCCACCACGTCCAGCTTCACCAGGCGACCGAACTCCAGATCCCGGGTGATGGCGAGCGCCGGCATCAGGGTGATGAAGCCGTGCTCCAGCGCCAGCTCCCGCGCCGCACTTGCTGGCTGGATGGCGTGCAGCGGGCTCGCCACCTGGCGCAGCAGACGCAACTGCAGGATCAGCTCGTCGCAGCCCGTCCCCCACTGCTGGGGCGCCAGCCGCTCGTTGGCAATGTCCTGCAGGGTCAGCCCCTGCCGCCCGGCCAGCGGGTGGGTGGCGCAGGCCACGGCGATGATGGGGGAACGGTAAAGCAGTTCGAGCTGGATGCCCGCGATGGCAGGGCACTTGAGAATGAAGCCCACGTCGGTCTCGCCGGTCAGCAACTCCTGCATGATGATGCCAGAGTGATCCGTGTTGCAGCGGATCTCGAAGGTCTCATCCACCAAGGCCAGCAGCAGGGGGCCGAACACCGCCGTGGTCAGGGAGGGAAGGCAGGAGAGCCGGATCCGCGGCAATGCAGGCGCCCCCTGCATCGCCAGCCGCCCCCCTTCCAGTGCGCTCAGGGCCGCAGTCGCGGCAGGCAGAAACTGCTCGCAGGCCGGGGTCGGGGTGGCCCCAGGGCGGGAGCACACTTTGTTGATATTTTAACCAAAGAATAACTGAGCCCGATAGTCGTCATTCCAGCCGGCTCTTTTTAGCTTGTTTCTCTGACTTCGAGCACCACAATTGCTCTGTTTTACGATATTCAATACGAACCGCCGGAATAGCGCCATATTCTCGACCGCATCCTCCATCGCTATCCTGGAAGCATCCTCGTTGAACACCACATCAAGAATGTAATGCTGGCTGTTCTCTATCCGCCAGTGCTGCCGTATATAGTGCCCTAGGGAAAGTGCGAACAAGTATCCCAAGAACAAAAAATGAAAATTTTAGTCATTTAATATCAATGGGTTACCAGTAAATGCTCTCGTGCCATATGACTTATTCGCACCTTCCCTATGCCAATCGCCTTGACCTCGCTCAATCCCGACAGCGACGCAAAGGCGTCGATGGCCTTCTGCATGTCGGCATCATTCGTGGTACCACCGGACGAGGAGTCACCGTTGTGCACAGTGGGATCGCCGTCGGTCAGGAAGTAGGTCAGGTTTTCGAATTTCAGGCCTGTCCCGCTACCCGGCTTGGTATTGAACCACTCGGTCGCCTTGATGAAGGCATCCTCGTAGTTGGTCGCCCCATTGGCAGACAGGGTCGTGATCTTGTTGATCAGCGTCTGCAGGTTTGCCGAGTTGAGATCTTCGATCTTCAACATATTGCTAAATAACCGTTCCGAAATGTAGATCACTTATCCGGGAAAGAAGGGAACTCGGCGTCGTTTGTGCGATCTGATTAATCGCCAAACCAATCAAACGACAAACGAGCCGAGCCCGAAATGATACTAACACTCCCCGACCATGATGAGCGACGCCGGATCATCAACAAGATGCACCGGACCAAAGATAAAGATCTCTGCCGGAGGCTCAACGCCATCTTGCTCCTTGCTGACGGGCACAGTGTCTCGGCTGTTTCTCGGCTCACTGCCGCCGCCCGGTCATCGATCAATCGTAAGCGCCCCTAGATCAGCACCTGTTTTTCGGACAATACGCTCGTCACACTTAACCTCATCGTTTCTTCATCGAGGTTTCAGCTATGACTACGCAACAACGTGACGTATTTTGGCAGCAGCAGATCGCATCTTGGCTCTCATCCCGACTTTCCGCCCCCGCTTTCTGTAAACTCCATGACCTCAGCTACCACCAGTTCTCCTACTGGCGCAGAAAGCTGGCAACACCCCAACTCGATAAGGCTGACTCGTCTGCCGGATTTGCTCGTGTCACCCTGCCGCCCTCTCAGACGACCCACCCAGGCTTGACCCTCACCTTGCCCAACGGCATCGCCATCTCCGGCCTGCATGCCAGCAATATTGAATTGCTCGGCGCTATCATGAGGCTCTTGTAATGCGCCCGCGTTACCTGCGACCGGCCCTGACTCTGCCGCAGATCTACCTCTACCGGGCGCCCATCGATTTTCGCAAACAGGCCAATGGCCTGGCGGCGCTGGTCGAGCAGCAACTCGGGCACAATCCATTCTCCGGTGCCCTCTATGCCTTCACCAATCGCCGCCGCAACAAGATCAAGTGCCTGATGTGGGAGGACAACGGCTTTGTGCTCTATTACAAGGCGCTCGCCGAGGAGAAATTCAAATGGCCATCCCCTGCCGATGAGCTGCTCTCCCTCTCGGCTGAGCAGATCAATTGGCTGCTCGATGGCTATGATATTTCCCTGATGAAAGGCCACAAAAAATTGCACTATGAAACGCTCTGAATCGGGCTAAATAAGTGCTTTACTACGTTGTTTTTGTTATAATTTAGCCATGAAAATAACGCCTGAATACCTCACCCCATTGCCCGAACTCGGCAGCCTTTCCGCTGCTGAGTTGTTGGTGGTGATTGCTGATTTTCAGCAACAACTGGCGTTGCAACAAGAAGCCCTCCTTTCCAAAGACGCGGCTATCGCGCGGCGTGATTCTCATATCTTGCTGCTTGAAGAGCTGCTGCGCTTACGCAGGGCGCAGCGCTTTGCCGCCAGCAGTGAAAAGCTCGCCAGCCAGCTCCAGCTCTTTGATGAAGCCGAGATGGAAGTCGAGATCGACACTCTGCAAGCACAGTTGCCTGAAGCCGCCACCGCCAAGATCGCTCCCAAGCGTCGTCAGCGCGGCTTTTCTCCGTCATTGGTGCGCGAACGTCTCGAACTGACCCTCAGCGATGAAGAGAAAGTCGGGGCCAGCAAGGTCTTCTTCACCAAAGTCAAAGAAGAGCTGAAGTTCATCCCGGCCCAACTCAAGGTGCTGGAGATCTGGCAAGAGAAGGCAGTATTCGAGCGCGATGGCGAACAGGTGATCCTCGCGGCCAAACGTCCGGTGCATCCACTGGGCAAATGCGTTGCCACCCCGTCACTGCTGGGCTACATCATCACCTCGAAGTATGCTGATGGCCTGCCGCTCTACCGCCTGGAGCAGATGTTCAAGCGCCATGGGCAGGAAGTGAGTCGCACCAGCATGGCACACTGGCTCATCCGTCTGGATGACGTGTTCCAGCCCCTGATGAACCTGCTGCGCGAAGAACAAAACAGCGCCGCTTACCTTCAAGCTGATGAGACCCGGATCCAGGTCCTCAAGGAAGCGGGCAAAACGGCCCAATCGGATAAGTGGATGTGGGTCACCCGCGGCGGTCCCCCGGGCCGACAATCAGTATTATTTGAATATGATCCGTCGCGTGCCGGCAGCGTACCCGTGCGCCTGCTGGCCGGTTTTGACGGTATCCTGCAAGCTGATGGTTATTCTGGCTACGCCGAGGTGTGCCGCACAAACGGGCTCACCCGTATCGGCTGCTGGGATCACGCCCGGCGTAAATTTATCGAAGCAACGAAGGCTGTCCCCGCGAAAGACCAACGTAAAGCCAGCAAGGCCGATGTGGCGTTGGGCTATATCAGCAAACTCTATGCTATCGAACGGGAGCTGCGGGACGGCAG